>NZ_JBFTHK010000113.1:0-13659 GCF_056394205.1 Arthrobacter sp. 10T413_2
CCGAGGCTCCTGCGAACGTTGAGGCTCCGGTAGCCGAGGCCGCCCCGCAGGCTGACACCAAGACCGAAGCCAAGTCCGCGCCGTCCAAGGACGAGGACACCGAAGATGAGGGCGTCAAGTTCGTTGACCTCGGCATCGACGGCCGCGTCCTCGCTGCCCTGCAGGACGTCGGCTACGAGAAGCCGTCCCCGATCMAGGCAGCAACCATCCCGCTGCTGCTCGAAGGCCGCGACGTCGTGGGCCTGGCCCAGACCGGTACCGGTAAGACTGCAGCATTCGCAGTACCGGCACTGTCCCGCCTGGCCGAGCTCCACGACCTCAACGGCCCGTMCCGCAAGACGCAGGCCCTGGTCCTGGCGCCGACCCGCGAGCTCGCGCTCCAGGTTGCCGAGGCCTTCACCTCCTACGCCAAGCACATCGACGACTTCACCGTCCTGCCGGTGTACGGCGGCTCCGCCTACGGCCCCCAGCTGGCCGGCCTGCGCCGCGGCGCCCAGGTTGTTGTCGGTACCCCCGGCCGCGTCATCGACCACATCTCCAAGGGTTCCCTGGACCTGTCCGAACTCCAGTACCTCGTGCTGGACGAGGCCGATGAGATGCTGCGCATGGGCTTCGCCGAGGACGTTGAACAGATCTTCCAGCAGACCCCCGCGGGCCGCCAGGTTGCGCTGTTCTCCGCCACGATGCCGAGCCAGATCCGCCGGCTCTCCAAGCAGTACCTGAACAACCCGGMCGAGGTCCAGGTCAAGTCCAAGACCACCACGGGCGCCAACACCCGCCAGCGCTACCTGCAGGTCATGGGCCCGCACAAGCTCGACGCTCTGACCCGCATCCTCGAGGTCGAAGAGTTCGAGGGCGTCATCGCCTTCGTGCGGACCAAGATGGCCACCGAGGATCTCGCCGACAAGCTGCGCTCCCGCGGCTTCCAGGCTGCCGCCATCAACGGCGACATCCCGCAGCAGCAGCGTGAGCGTACGGTCGAGGCCCTGCGCGACGGCAAGATCGACATCCTGGTCGCCACCGACGTCGCGGCCCGCGGCCTTGACGTCGAGCGCGTCAGCCACGTGGTCAACTACGACATCCCGCACGACACCGAGTCCTACGTCCACCGCATCGGCCGCACCGGCCGCGCGGGCCGTTCCGGCGACGCGATCCTGTTCATGACCCCGCGCKAGAAGTACCTGCTGCGTTCCATCGAGAAGGCCACGCGCCAGCCGGTGGAGCAGATGCACCTGCCCACCGCCGAAACCGTMAACACCCTGCGCCTGGGCAAGTTTGCCGACAAGATCACGGAKACCCTCGAGTCCGAGGACGTTGCGGCATTCCGCGACCTCATCTCCTCGTACGAGGAAGAGCACAACGTGCCGGCGGCCGAGATTGCAGCCGCGCTGGCCGTCATGGCCCAKGGCGGACAGCCGCTGCTGGTCAAGGAACTCCCGGCCGCGCCGGAATTCCAGAAGCGCGAACGCTCCAAGGACGGCTTCGGCTCCCGCGGGCCGACCCGTACGCTGACCGAGGGCAACGCCACCTACCGGATCGCCGTCGGACGCMGTCAGMGCGTCATGCCGGGTTCCATCGTGGGCGCCATTGCCAACGAAGGCGGCATCTCCTCGGCCCAGATCGGCGGCATCGACATCCGCTCGGACCACTCCCTCGTGGAGCTCCCGGCAGACCTGAGCCCCGATCAGCTGAAGGCCCTGTCCCGCACCCGGATCGGCGGCGAGCTGATCCACCTCGAGCTCGACAACGGCCGCAAGCCCTCCGGCGAGCGTGGCTCCTACCAGGGCAACCGCGGCGGCGACCKTGGGGGAGACCGCGGCGGCTACTCCGGTGGCAGCGGCAACTTCAAGGGCAACGGCGGCTTCAAGCGCGAATTCCGCAAGAGCGACGGCGAGCGGTCCTCCGCTGACCGTGGCGGCCGCTCCTTCAGCGAGCGTTCCGAGCGGAGCGTGGGCACCGACACCCGCAAGCCCCGCCACGAAGGCGGCTTCAAGCCCCGCAACAAGTGGTAACCACTAKCACTATCTGAGAGAGGGCCGGCTCCTGAGCCGGCCCTCTCTTCTTTAAGCTTCMGCGCCTGTGTTCGCTTCGTCACACCGCAGGCGGACGGTCCGCCCGGGACGCCGATTTTGGCGCCCCGGACTGCCCTGGAAGCCCTGATTTCCGCGACTTTCGGCAGTACCGCGGTCGTTCGGGCGCCGATTTGTTGGTGGGCGAATCTTCCGGTAGAGTATTTACTCGTTGCCCCCCTAGCTCAGTGGTAGAGCGCGTTCTTGGTAAGAACGAGGTCACCGGATCGATTCCGGTGGGGGGCTCTGAATGAGGGCCTGTGTCAAGGCGGTTTTTGACCGGCTTAGCGCAGGTTTTCCTCATTTATGGCGGTGTAGCTCAGTTGGTTAGAGCGCACGACTCATAATCGTGAGGTCGGKAGATCGAGCCTCCCCACCGCTACAGGCAAGACCCCCGGAATCCTTGAGATCCCGGGGGTCTTTCTGTCTCTCCGGCAACTGCGGTCCCCCCAAGTGCGTGACAAGTTCCCCGTTTCACCGTAGCTTTGCAGCACCTGGCGGATGGGGGTTTCGGTGGACGTCCTGGGAGCAATCCTGGCCCCGTTCAAATGGCTGGTCTCAGCCATTATGGTGGGCTTCCATGACGGCCTCAGCGCCATCGGCATGTCGCCGGCCAACGGCTGGACGTGGACCCTGTCCATCATCGGGCTCGTGCTGGTCATCCGCGCGGCCCTGATTCCCGTCTTCGTCAAGCAGATCAAGGCCCAGCGCCGKATGCGGCACCTGCAGCCGGACCTGAAGAAGCTCCAGGACAAGTACAAGGGCAAGACCGACCAGCTCTCCCGCCAGGCCATGGCGCAGGAACAGATGGCGCTCTACAAGAAACACGGCACCAACCCGTTCTCGGCCTGCCTGCCCATGCTGATTCAGATGCCGTTCTTCTTCGCGCTCTTCCAGGTGCTCTCAGGCATCAGCAGCGCAGCCGGCCAGGACGAGGGAATCGGCGCCATGAGCGCCGAGCAGGTCAAGCAGTTCGATGAGTCCACCATTTTCGGCGCCCCGCTGTCCGCATCCCTGCTCCATGGCGGCGGCAACCAGACGGCCGTGTGGATCCTCTCCATCGTGATGATCCTGGCCATGACGGCCGCCCAGTTCACCACGCAGAAGCAGATCATGGCCAGGACCATGTCCGAGGACGCGGTGGCGGGTCCGCTCATGACCCAGCAGAAGGTGATGCTTTACAGCCTGCCGGTCGTCTTCGGCGTGGGCGGCATGGTTTTCCCCATTGGAGTCCTGATCTACTGGACCACCACCAACCTCTGGACCATGGGGCAGCAGTTCTTCGTCGTTGGCCCGGGGGTCCCCGGTCGGCCCAAGGGCTGATCCCAGCCCCCGTTGCCCTATCACTTAGGGTCCTTATGGCAGCCTGAAAGCAACCAAAAGTGATAGCGCAACGGGGGCCGGGGTTGCGTTCTCGGGCAGCGGTATGGGACAGAATKGGTCCATGACGCGAATCGCAATCATCGGCGGCCACGGCAAAGTGGCTTTGGAACTGTCCAGGATCCTCGCAGCTGACGGGCAGGAGGTCACGTCCTTCATCCGCAACCCGGACCACGCGGCCGACGTCGCCGCAACCGGCGCTACGCCCTCCGTTCTGGATGTGGAGAACGCGACGACGGCGCAGATCGCCGACGCCCTGCGGAACCACGACGCCGTCGTGTGGTCTGCCGGTGCCGGGGGTGGCAGCCCCGAACGGACCTACGCCGTGGACCGGGACGCCGCGATCCGCTCCATKGACGCCGCGGCAGACGCCGGCGTCGGGCGGTACGTCATGGTCTCCTATTTCGGCGCCGGGCCGGACCACGGGGTCCCCGCCGACAACGGGTTCTTCGCCTACGCCGAGGCCAAGGCCGCCGCGGATGCCTACCTGCGCGGCTCGGGCCTTGAGTGGACCGTCCTGGGCCCCGGGACCCTGACGAACGGACCAGGCAACGGGATGATCGACGTCGACCCCGCCGACACGTCGGACGGCACCGGAACCGCCCGCGCCAATGTCGCCCTGGTGGCGGCCGYGGTGCTCGGGCTGCCCGCCACGATCGGGCKCACCATCGAATTCCGGGACGGAACCCTGCCGCTCGCCGCAGCCCTGGGCCCACAGGCCTAGAGCCAGCGCTCAGCGCTGCCTGGATCGGCCCGGACCCGGGCCTTGGGAGGCCGCGGCCGGCCGATAGGGTAGTGGGGTCGGTCCGTGCATCCACCCGGGATGCGCGCGGCCGGATTTCGGCGAAAGCAGGCGCATGGACCAGTTGGCACTCATCGTTGGACTCCTGCTGGCCACCGTCGTGGCCGTTGGGCTGGGGGACCGGCTCCGGCTGCCCTACCCCGTGCTGATGCTGCTCCTGGCTGTGGCCCTGACGTTCATCCCGGGCTTTCCGGAAGTCCAGATCGCGCCGGATCTGATCCTGCCGATCTTCCTTCCGCCGCTGCTCTTCGCCACGGCCCAGCGCAGCTCCTGGGCCGTCTTCCGGGTCCGCTGGCGCACGCTGCTCATGCTCGCCGTYGCGCTGGTGGTGGCCTCCACCGCGGTGGTGGCCGGCGCGGCGTGGCTCATGATCCCGGGCATCGGCATCCCGGCCGCCATCGCCTTGGGGGCCATGGTGGCGCCCCCGGATCCCGTGGCCGTGGACTCCATCGCAAGCCGGGTCCACATGCCGCGGCGGCTTATCAACGTGCTCCAGAGCGAGGGACTCTTCAACGACGCCGCCGCCATCGTCATCTTCCAGGCGGCCGTGGCCGCCGCGGTAACCGGCACCAAGATCGCCTCCGACGTCGTCCTCCAGTTCGTCCTGGGCGCCGCCATCKCGGTGCTGGTCGGGATCKGCATGGGCTGGCTCACGAGCCTGATCACCCGCCTCGTGGCCTCCATGGTGGCCCGCAGCGCCGTGACCCTCGTGGTGCCGTTCGCCGCGTACATCCTGGCCGAGGAAGTGCACGCTTCCGGGGTGATCGCCGTCGTCGTTACCGCGCTGGAAATACAGCGCCACACCCGCCCGCAGGACGCCGCCGAGCGGGTCACCCGCACTGCGTTCTGGGATGTGGTGGAGCTGCTGGTCACCGGTCTGGCGTTTGGGCTGGTGGGGCTGGAAGTACGGCAGGTCATCCACGACGAAGGAACGTCCGTGCTTGGCATGGTCGGGAGCGCCGCGGTGGTCTGCGTGCTCGTGTTCGCCGTGCGGTTCGCCTGGCTGGCCATGATGTCCGGGTTGTCGCGGGCCAGGAAGGACATCCTGCGCCCGACCTCGGCGAAGGACGTGCTGATCCTTACCTGGTGCGGCATGCGCGGCCTTGCCACGCTGGCGCTGGCATTGGCCCTTCCGTTGACCGTTGCGGACGGCACGCCGTTTCCGGCCCGGAGCGAGCTGCTGGTGATCGCCTGCGCGGTGCTGCTGGCCACCCTGGTACTGCCTGGGCTGACGCTGCCGTGGCTCATGCGCGTCCTGAAGGCATCCGAGGACGGCTCGGAAGAACGGGATGCGGCGCGCGTGCTGGCCCGCCGCGCGCAACAGGCAGCGATCGCAGCGCTCAAGGACAACGAGCTCATGAGGGAACTGCCGCCGGAGAAAGTGGCGCTGGTGAAGGCGAAGATGACCCGGCTGCACGCCGAACTGCTCGACGGAAGCCTGAAAAACGAAAGCGTGGGAGAGAAGCGCAAGCGCGGCCGCGAACTGGCGATTGCCGTGCAGACGATCGCCCTCGACGMGGCCCGCCAGGAAGTTGTGGCGGCCCGGAACGAGCCGGGCATGGACCCGGAAGTGGCGGACCGGGTGCTGCGTCAGCTGGACCTCCGCACCATGATCATGCCGGACTAAGGCAACGGATCAGGGTCGGTCCCGCGCCGGCAGCGCCAGCTCCATCGCATTCGCCTCGACGTAGTCCAAAGCGTGCCGGACAGCGCCGACCGTGACGACCGCGTCGCCCAGTGGCGAGGCCGTTACGCGCGGGGGAGTCGCCGTGAAGCGGGGGAGCAGCGCCGTGATCTCCGGAAGCAGGGCGCCGGCGGAATCGGCGACGGCGCCGCTGATCACCACCTGCTCGGGGTTGATCAGGCTCGCGATCGAGGCGATKACGCGGGCCATGCGCTCCGAAATCCGGCTCAGGATCGCCAATGCCGCAGGGTCTCCCGCCGCCGCGTCCTCGAACACCCGCGGTGCGCTGGCAGCACCGCCGTCGGACGGCCCGCCGCCTGCTGCGGACCACTGCCGTGCCAGGGCCGCGATGCCGTCGCTGGAGCCAACTCCCTCCACCATGTCCAGATAGCCCATCTCGCCGGCGGCCCCGCCGCCGCCGTGGAGCAGGCGCCCGGATTCCATGACCCCGGCGCCCAGACGTTCGCCCGCGAGGAGCACCACCAGATCGTCCACCCCCGTACCGGAACCGCGCCAGCGCYCACCGAGGGCGGCCAGGTTGGCGTCGTTTTCCAGGAGCACTGTCCAGCCGTGCAGATCCTTCAGCGCGGATCGGAGCCCGACGTCGAACAGGCTCCAGAACCGCTGGGTCACGAGGACGTTGCCGTCCCGGTCCACCGGTGCGGCGATCCCGGCGCCCACGGCGAGGACCATGCCGGGGTCCGTTCCCGCGGCCTCCAGGGCCCGGCGGCAGGCGCGATCGATGACGCCGATCCGCTCCTGCGCGGGGATGTCCGCCGCACGGAAGCTCTCACTGGACCGGCCGACTATGGTGCCGCGGAGGTCGGCCACGGCGGCGGTGGTGGTGGCCGCGCCGATGTCGAGGCCCAGAACGAAGCCGGCCTCCGGGTTGAAGGCAAAACGCCGGGCCGGGCGGCCCTTCCGGGGACCTTCAGAGTTCGTTCCGGGCTGCTCCAGCTCCACGATCCAGCCCCGGCCGATCAGATCCTCGCAGACGGCGATCACCGAGGCCCGGGTCAGCCCGGTGAGTGCCATCAGCTCTGTCCCGGTGGCAACCTCCGCGCCTCGGATGTGGCGCAGTACGGCCTGGGCGTTGACGCGGCGCAGCAGCTGCGGCGTGGCGGCGGCTGCGTGCGGCATCACTTCTTGACCTCTTCTGTTCCCGGACCCATAATTGTTCAGGMAATATATTTAGCTTGTATCTAAAATACCAGAAGCCGTCTCCCAGCCCCGAAGGATCATCCCTTGTCCAACACCGCCACGCTGGCAACCCTGTCCGGTTCCGACCTCGCCGCCGACCCCAACTGGTGGCGCCAGGCCTCGGTGTACCAGATCTACCCGCGGAGCTTCTCCGATTCCAACGGTGACGGCCTGGGCGACATCAAGGGCATCACCGCCAAGGTCCCGTACTTGAAGCAACTCGGAATTGACGCCGTCTGGCTCTCCCCGTTCTACCCCTCGGCGCTGGCCGATGGCGGCTACGACGTCGACGACTACCGCGACGTCKACCCCAAGCTGGGCACCCTGGCGGACTTCGACGAGATGTCCGCCGCGCTGCACGCGGCCGGCATCAAGCTGATCGCGGACATCGTCCCCAACCACTCCTCCAACCGGCACGTCTGGTTCCAGGAAGCCCTTGCCTCCCCGCGGGGCTCCGCCGCACGCGAGCGCTACATCTTCCGGGACGGCCAGGGCGAAAACGGCGAGATCGCGCCCTCGGACTGGGAGTCCGTGTTCGGCGGCCCCGCCTGGGAGCGCATCACCGAGCCCGACGGCACGCCCGGCCAGTGGTACATGCACATCTTCGCCAAGGAACAGCCGGACCTGAACTGGTCCAACCGCGAAATCCGCGACGACTTCCTCAAGACGCTCCGCTTCTGGTCGGACCGGGGCGTGGACGGTTTCCGCGTCGACGTCGCCCACGCCCTGACCAAGGACCTCACCGAGCCCTTGATCTCCAAGGTCGAGCTCAGTGCCGCCAACACCGGAACCGACGGATTCGACGACGGATCGCACCCCTTCTGGGACCGCGACGAAGTCCATGAGGTCTACGCCGAGTGGCGCGAGGTCTTCAACGAGTACAACCCTCCGCGCACCGCCGTCGCGGAGGCCTGGGTGCACGCCAGCCGCCGCGCCCGCTACGCGAGCCCGCAGGKCCTGGGCCAGGCGTTCAACTTCGACCTCCTGCAGGCCGACTTCGACGCCGATGAGTTCCGCGAAATCATCACCCGAAACCTCGCCGAGGCCACCGAATCCGGCGCCTCCTCCACGTGGGTCTTCTCCAACCACGACGTCGTCCGMCACGCCACCCGCTACGGCCTGCCCAAGGGCGGCGGCAAGCACGCCCAGGGCCAGGACGGCAAGGGCTGGCTTCTGGCCGGAGCCCCMGCCGAAGAACTCGACGTCGAACTCGGCCTGCGCCGGGCCCGCGCCGCCACGCTCCTGATGCTGGCCCTGCCCGGATCCGCCTACCTGTACCAGGGCGAGGAACTGGGCCTGCAAGAAGTCGCGGAGATCCCCGACGCCGAGCGCCAGGACCCCACCTTCTTCCGGAACAAGGGCGTCGAGATCGGCCGCGATGGCTGCCGCGTGCCGCTGCCCTGGGCGCCTGAAGGCACCTCGTTCGGGTTCGGCGACGGCGGCGCGCACCTGCCGCAGCCGGCCTGGTTCGGCCGCTACGCCGTGGCAGCCCAGGACGGCGTGGAAGGCTCCACGCTGGAGCTCTACCGCACAGCCCTGAAGTTCCGCCGCGAACTGCAGACCTCGGAGGAAATGGAATGGCAGGAATCCGGCAGCGCCGACGTCCTGCACTTCAGCCGCCCGGGCGGCTGGCAGACGGTGACCAACTTCGGTGACACGCCCGTGGAGCTGCCCGCCGGTGAGGTGCTGGTCAGCAGCGGCCCGCTGGACAGCGGACTGCTGCCGGCCAACACCACCGTCTGGCTGCGGTGAGCATTCCGGCGAAGAACTCGTCCGGCGCGCCCGCCCGCGACGGGAATCCCGGCCAGGAGCTCATCTATGGCTGCATGGGTCTGGGCGGCAGCTGGTCGGCGGAGCCGTACTCGTCCGCGGAGGTGGACGAGGCGGCGGCCGCCGTCGAGTCAGCCCTGAAGGCCGGCATCACGCTCTTTGACCACGCGGACATCTATACCAACGGCAAGGCCGAGGCCGTTTTCGGCGAGATCCTGGCCGGGACTCCGGGACTGCGCGAGAAGATCCGGCTCCAGACCAAATGCGGCATCAGGCTCAACGAGCAGGGCCTGGAGGCGTACTACGACCTCAGCCGGGACGGCATCCTGGAACGGGTCAACGAAAGCCTGGCCCGGCTCCGCACGGACTACGTCGACGTGCTGATGCTGCACCGCCCGGATCCCCTGATGGATCCGGMGGAAGTGGCATCCGCCGTCGGGCAGCTCATGGCCGAAGGCAAGGTGCGCGCCGTGGGCGTGTCCAATATGTCGGGTCCGCAGATCGAGATGCTGCAGGACCGGCTCGAGACGCCGGTGGTGGCCAACCAGCTGGAGATGAGCCTGCTCAAGCGGGCCTGGCTCGAAAGCACGGTGCTGGTCAACCATGCCGAGGGCACGGACTACAGCTTCCCGCACGGCACCGTTGAGTATTGCGTCCGGCACGGCATCCGGCTGCAGGCGTACGGCTCGCTGGCCCGCGGCCTGTACACCGGGGCGCCGGCCGCCGTGCCGACGCCGGCCGAGGAAGCMGCCACCGCCCTCGTCGCCGCCCTGGCCGCCGCGAAGGGGACCACGGGGGAGGCCATCGTGCTGGGCTGGCTCATGAAACACCCCGCCGGGATCGCGCCCGTGATCGGCACCGCCAACCCGGACCGGATCCTCGCCTGTGCCGGCGCCGCAGAGGCCGCCGCGTCCATGACCCGCGCCGAGTGGTACGGGCTCTGGGTGGCAGCGCGGGGCAGCAACATCCCCTAACGGTTCCACGCAACCCGACCCGTCGGCCCGCAGCACCGGCCGTCCTGAGCGATCAAGGCGGCCCGTGCTGCGGTCCGGCCGGGTGCGGATGTGATTTTGGTCGTAATGGTCACACCGGAGGGCCGGATCGCTTAGCCGCAAACGCCTCCGGGMGGATAGCGTAGATGCATGACTTCTACCACCACCGCCGAATCCCTTCGGCCCCAGCGCAACATCCCGGCCGACATTGCCCGCTCCTGGCTGCTGGTCAACGCGATGAAGCCCGAACTCTTCGGCCAGTCCGCCGTCTCCCGGGCCGATGCAATCATCCTCGACATCGAAGACGCGGTGGACCCCTCCCAGAAGGACGCCGCCCGCGACAACGTCGTGAACTGGCTGACCGCCGGCGGCCAGGCGTGGGTCAGGATCAACGACGCCACCAGCCGGTTCTGGGCCGACGACCTCGCCGGACTGCGCGGCACCCCCGGCCTGCTGGGCGTCATGCTGGCCAAGACCGAATCGGCCGACCAGGTCACGGAGAGCTTCCACCGGATGGACGGCAAGACCCCGGTCATCCCGCTCGTCGAGTCCGCCGTCGGCATCGAGGAAGCCAACAACATCGCGAAGGCCCAGGGTGCTTTCCGCCTGGCCTTCGGCTCCGGCGACTTCCGCCGCGACACCGGCATGGCCGCCACCCCGGAGGCCATGGCCTACCCGCGGGCCAAGCTGGTGGTGGCCAGCCGCGTCGGCAACCTGCCCGGCCCCATCGACGGCCCCACGGTCGGCACCAACCACCCGATCCTKCGCGAGCAGACCGGCATCACCGTGATGATGGGCATGACCGGGAAACTCTGCCTGGCCATCGACCAGACTCCGGTGATCAACGAAGTCATCAGCCCCACCCCGTCCGACGTCGCCTGGGCCACGGACTTCATGAACGACTTCGAAGCCAACGGCCGCGTCATCCGGGACGGCTCCGACCTGCCGCGCCTGGGCCGCGCCGAGAAGATCATGAAGCTCGCGGTAGCCTTTGGCGTGAAGCCGGCCCTGTAGCCGCCCCGCCGCTGAAGGAGACCCCGTGACCGATACCCGTTATCTGGTCCACGGGGTCTTTTGGGATGGGCCCGCGCCCGGATCTCTGCCCGGGGCGGGGGAGCCCGACTGCGGACGCGMAGTGCTGCGCCTGCAGCCGCTCGGGGGCGATGGCGACGGCGGGGAAGCCCCGGACGCCTTTACCGAGCTGACGCTCGACGCCGGCACCCGGCTGGGTTTCCGGATCGCCGCCGCCGGCAAGGCCTGCCTGGGGCGCCATGTGGTCCACGGGMCGGCGGACCGGGACCACGTTCCCTGCCCGTCGCAGGAACCCGCGGAGCGGGGCAGCCAGTGCCAACGGTGCTTCGTTCTGGACGACTCCCGGCTGATCCACGACTTCCACCGCGGCGGCCGGGTCCCGCCGGGCCTGCGCGCTTACCTCATGCAGCCGCACTGGCTCTACATCGCCACCTTCGCCGGCGGTGCCAGCAAGGTCGGAACCGCCTCCCACCTGCGCAAATGGACCCGCCTCGCCGAACAGGGCGCCGTCGTCGCCCGTTACGTCGCCCGCGCCGAGGACGGCCGCGTGGTACGGATCCTTGAGGACATGATCACGCGCGACGCCGGGCTGCCGCAGCAGGTCCGCTCCGCCGCGAAGGCCGCAGCGCTGGCCGGGCCGGTGGCCGCCGTCGAACTCGACGCCCTCAACCGGCGGCTGGCCGCGGAAGTCCGGGAACTGCTGTCCCGGGTCCCCGCCGACGGCTTCGGGATCGTGGACGAGCCGTGGTTGCGACCAGGCCTGGCGGAGGGCGCCTGCCTGCCGAACGGTGCTGGMGCGCGKACCGCACGCCACCCGTACCCGCACGCGTTCGATTCGGGTGACCACGGGTTCGGGATCGCCTCCCTGAGCGGCAGCTGCGCCGTCGCGGGTCTGGCCGGAACGGACCTGGAATTCATCGTGAACCTGGGCCTGCTGAAGGCCAAGACGATTCTGCTGGGGGAGTACAAGTCCGACGTCCCGGCCGTGCAGGAATCCCTGTTCTGAGGCTGGATTTGCCCCTCGACGCGCAAAATGCCGGACGCGCCCGTATTCCGGCGTCGCCGGGCATTTTGAGCGTCGCCGGAAATTGTGCGGATCGCGGCGTGCGTCGCCGGCCCCGGTAGACTGGCACGGTGCTGAATGAATTCTGGGCCACCGCGTCAACCGCCTACAAGGTGCTCGTCTTCAGCGCCATGGGACTGATTGCCCTCGGCATCGTCCTCAGCGTGGTAGGCAACAGCACCGGCAACCAGGCCCTGGCCCTCGCTTCGCTGCCGGTGATCGGGCTGGGGCTGATCCTGCACCTTGCCGGGCTTGTGGTCCGCGGCCAGGYGGTCCGGAAGAATCTMAAGCGCTAGCGGCCGCGTTCCGCAGCACATGGCTCCGGGCATGCTCCACGGCGTCCGGGAGGGACGTGAACAGGTGMTTGTGATGCCGCAGTGAGCGAATGACGCCCACGTTGGTGACGAGCTCCAGATGCTGCGGCTGGACCCCCTTCAGCAGGACCGTGACGCCGCGCAGCTCCAGTGCGGAAATCACCTCCACGAGCGCATGGGCGCCGGTGGCATCCAGCATCCGCAGCTGGGACAGCCGGATGATGGCCACCTGGATGTCTTTGACCTGGCCGATCTCCTGCAKGACCCGCTCCGCGGCGCCGAAGAACATCGCCCCGTCCAGCCGGAAAATCGCGATGTGCTCATCCCCGGGAAGCGTCGGCCCGGGAACCGCCTCGCGCCGGACCCCGCTCAGGGAAGCGAACGTCCGAAGCGTGAACACGGCAGCCGCGGCGAACCCGATCTGGATGGCCACAATGAGGTCGAAGGCGACTGTAATGAAGGCCGTGATCACGAACACCGCGGCGTCGGCGCGGGTGGACCGCAGKATCGCCGTKACTGTGTGCCGCGAGACCATCCGCGTGGCCGTGACCATGAGGATGCCTGCCAGAGCCGCCAGCGGGATCCGTCCGACCAGCCCGGCCGCCAGGTAGATGATGGCCAGCAGCACGAGCGCGTGCACGATTGCGGCGAGCCGKGTCTTCGCACCGGAGCGGACATTCACGGCGGTCCGGGCGATCGCGCCCGTCGCCGGCATGCCGCCGAAGAAGCCGGCGGCGATCGAGGCCAGGCCCTGGCCCGTGAGCTCGCGGTCGGGGCTGTACGCGCCGGACGGACGGCCGTCCGGGCCGACCATGCCGGAGGCCACCCGGGCCGAGAGCAGGGATTCGATGGCGGCCAGCGTGGCGATCGAGACGGCAGGCATCAGGAGACTGCCCAGTGCGCCCGGATCCAGGGACGGCATGGACGGTGCCGGCAGGGAGTGCGGAAGCGCGCCGATCCGGGGGATGTCCAGCKCCAGCACCTMGGCCGCCACGGTGGCGAGCAACACCGCAATGAGGCTTGCGGGCAGTGCCTTGCTGAGCTTGGGMAGCAGATACATCACGGCGKCGACACCCGCCACCACAGCGAGCGTTTGCAGCACAGCCGGGACGGTAGCCTGCGACGCGCTCTCGACGGCGGCCAGGAAGGTGTTGTGGCCCGGCGTTGCCTCGGTGCCCGTGGCCAGGGGGACCTGCTGCAGGAAGATGATGGCGGCGATGCCGAGCGTGAAGCCCTCCACGACGGGCCAGGGGATGAAGGCGACGGCGCGGCCCAGTCCGCTCACCCCCAGGATCATGACGATCAGTCCGGCCAGTACCGACACCAGGGCGATGCTGCCGACGCCGTGGGCGG
>NZ_JBFTHK010000114.1:0-13654 GCF_056394205.1 Arthrobacter sp. 10T413_2
GGGTGAGGCGTACTTCMCGAACTCCCCCGTCCTGATCGTGGAATCCACGTTCGCCGAGGCCTGCATCCTGGAGACGTACCTGCTCTCCGTGCTCAACCACGACTGCGCCATCGCCTCCGCCGCGTCCCGGATGATCACGGCGGCCGGAAACCGTCCGTGCATCGAAATGGGGTCGCGCCGGACGCATGAGGAGGCGGCCGCCGCCGCTGCCCGCGCCGCAGTCATTGCCGGGTTCGACAGCACCTCCAACCTGGAGGCCGGATTGCGCTATGGGCTGAAGACCGTGGGCACGGCCGCCCATTCCTTCACGCTCCTGCATGATACGGAACGTGAGGCCTTCGAGGCCCAGATTGCCGCCTTCGGCCCGGAAACCTCGCTCCTGGTGGACACGTACGACGTCGAAACGGCGGTCCGCACGGCCGTCGACCTCGCCGGGGACAAACTGGGCGCGGTCCGGCTGGACTCCGGGGACCTCGTGGCCCAGGCCCAGTGGGTCCGCCAGCTCCTCGACGAGCTCGGCAATGACCACACCAAGATCGTGGTGACCTCCGACCTCGACGAATTCGCCATCGCGGCGCTGCAGTCCGCACCCGTGGACTCCTACGGCGTCGGTACGTCGCTGGTGACCGGGTCCGGGGCCCCGACGGCCAGCATGGTCTACAAGCTCGTCAGCCGCACCGACGACGCCGGGGACTTCATTTCCGTCGCGAAGGCCGCCAAGAACAAAGCCAGCAAGGGCGGCCGCAAGTACGCGCTGCGCAAGCTCAACGAGCGCGGGACCGCCACCCAGGAAATCGTCGGCGTCGGCCACCACCCGGAGGATGACGGCAATGACCGTCCGCTCCTGCAGCAGTTCGTCAAGAACGGCGAGCTCCTGCCCGGGTGGACCGGCCCCGAGGGGGTCCAGCGCGCCCGGCGGCGCCACGCGGAGACCATGAGGGAGCTCCCCGCCGTCGTCAACCGGCTGCAACGCGGCGAGGCGGCAATCCCCACCATCTACGAGGAGGACTGAATGTCCCGCGCCCTGATCATTGTTGACGTCCAAAACGATTTCTGCGAGGGGGGTTCCCTCGCCGTCGCCGGCGGGGCAGCCCTCGCCGGCGAGATCAGCGAGTACGTCGACGCCCACCACAGCCAGTTCGACCACATTGTGKCCACCCAGGACTGGCACATCGATCCGGGGGCGCATTTCTCGGAGAGCCCTGACTTTGTCGACAGCTGGCCGCGGCACTGCGTGGCGGGCACCCGGGGGGCCGAACTGCACCCCGACCTGGACCCCGAGTACATCCAGGCATACTTCCGCAAGGGCCAGTTCGCCGCGGCGTACTCCGGTTTTGAAGGACTCCTAGCCCCCGAGGACGACGTCCCCACCGGCGACCGGAAGCCCGGCGCCATGCCCGTCTCCGAAGCCGGTCCCGGCGCCGAAGACGCCGAAGACTCGGTGAGTGCCTTTGCCGCCGGCGACGATGCGATCGGACTGGACGACTGGCTGCAAAGCCACGACGTCGAGGATATCGTGGTGGTGGGCATCGCCACGGACTACTGCGTCAAGGCGACCGCCCTGGATGCCGTCCAGGCCGGCTACTCCGTCACGGTGCTGCGCGGGCTGACGGCCGGAATCGCCGAAGACCTCGACGACGCCGTGGCCGAGATGGAGTTCGGCGGCGTCGATGTCCTCTGAGCCCGCCGCCGCAGTAGACTCGACATCCTTGCCAAATCGCCAGTCTTGCCATTTTGACCGTCCCGTAGAACCCCGGAGTACACCATGAAGAAGACCCTGACCGTCCTGATTGCCGCCGGAGCGCTGCTCGCCGCCGCCGGCTGCTCGGCTTCACCGCAGCTGACCAACGAGGAAACCTGCGCCCGGGTCAAGACCGTGGTCTCCGCCCCGTCGGCCACGTCTGACAAAGCCGGCATGAACAGGGTCGCCAACCAGTTGCGGCCCATCAAGGCCGCGGCATCGGATGACCTCCGGGCTCCGCTGCAGACCATCATCGAATACTTCGACGAGTCCGCCAAGCCCAACCCCGACGCCGCCAGGCTGGAAACCATGAATGCCGATTACACCACGGCCGGCCAGACCTACGGCAAGATCTGCGGCAACGGCCAGTAACCRGAGCGCAAGAGACTGTTTCACACAGCGAAGGGACCAGGCCACCGGCCTGGTCCCTTCGCTGTTGCTGCCATGCTGAGCGGCKCCGGCGGCTATTTCCGCCCGATGAACCAGTCCTGCAGCTTCCGCAGTCGGGTCTGCAGCTGTTCCTCGTTGGCCTGGGCGACGGCGGGGCCGCCGCAGACGGTCCGGAGTTTGGTGTGGATGACGCCGTGCGGGGTCCCGGTCCGGGCGGACCACGCCGCCACGTTCTTGGCCAGCTCGGTGCGCAGGTCCATGAGCATCCGGTGGTCCGGCACGGCCGGCACTGCMGCCTCGGGCGCGGCACCGGCCTGCGGGGCGCGCCTGTTCTTGCGGTTCAGCTGCTCGTGCTGGCGCTGGCGCAGCAGCGTGCCGACCTGTTCGGCGTCGAGAAGTCCGGGGATTCCGAGGAAGTCGAGCTCGTCCTCCGAACCCACCTCGCCGCCGGTGCCGAACTCGCCGCCGTCGAAGAGCACGCGATMAAACGACGCCTGCGAGTCGAGGGCCTCGAACTTGCCCTTCATCAGGGTGTCGGAGGCCTTCTCCTCACGGTTGGCCTCGTCCACGAGCGAGTCCTCGGGATTGAACAGACCGTCGCCGTCGTCCTTCTCCGGGCGGTCCAGGGCGTGGTCACGCTCGGCCTCCATGGAGTTGGCCAGCGCCATCAGCTGCGGCACCGAGGGCAGGAACACCGACGCCGTTTCGCCGCGCTTGCGGGCACGCACGAAGCGGCCCACGGCCTGGGCGAAGAACAGCGKGGTGGAGGTCGAGGTCGCATAGACGCCGACGGACAGCCGCGGCACGTCGACGCCTTCGGACACCATCCGCACGGCCACCATCCAGCGTTTGTCGCCGGCKGAGAATTCCTCGATCTTGTTGGAGGCCTTGGCGTCGTCGGAGAGGATGACCGTGGGCGATTCKCCGGTGATCTTCTTCAGCTGGCCGGCATAGGCCCGGGCGTCCTCGTGGTCGGTGGCGATGACCAGGCCGCCGGCATCAGGGACGCTCCGCCGCACTTCGCTCAGGCGCTTGTCCGCTCCGGCCAGGACGGCGGGGATCCATTCGCCGGCGGGGTTCAGCGCGGTGCGCCAGGCCTGCGAGGTGATGTCCTTGGTGACGGCCGACTCGCCCAGGGAGGCGGCCATTTCATCGCCCGCGCTCGTGCGCCAGCGCATCTGGCCGGAGTAGGCCATGAACATGACCGGGCGGACCACGTGGTCCCGGAGCGCCTTGCCGTAGCCGTAGGTGTAGTCGGCCTTGGAGCGGCGGATTCCGTCCCGGTCCTCGGCGTACTCCACGAACGGGATGGGCGAGGTGTCGGAACGGAACGGGGTGCCGGTCAGGGACAGCCGGCGGGCCGCGGGGTCGAATGCCTCGCGGAGGCCGTCTCCCCAGGACAGCGCCTCGCCGCCGTGGTGGATTTCGTCCAGGATCACCAGCGTGCGGGCGGCCTCGGTCTTGGCCCGGTGCAGCATGGGCTTGCTGGCCACCTGAGCGTACGTGACGGCGACTCCGATGAACCCGCGGCCGTGCTGGCCGTCGGCGTTCTTGAAGTTCGGGTCGATCGCGATGCCGACTTTGGCGGCGGCGTCGGCCCACTGGCGCTTCAGGTGGTCGGTGGGCGCCACGATGGTCACGCGGTTCACGACGCCGGACTCGATGAGCATGGAGGCCACCCGCAGGGCGAACGTGGTCTTGCCGGCGCCGGGGGTGGCGACCGCAAGGAAATCCTTGGGATGGGTGCTGAAGTAGCTGTCCAGCGCCTCCTGCTGCCAGGCGCGCAGCTTCGGCGCGGTGCCCCAGGCGGCCCGCTCGGGATAGGCGGGGGGAAGCACGGGTCCGCCGAAGAGTGTCTCTGTCACTGGGGCGCCCCCCATCCGCGCATGGCTGCAGCCGACGGAGAAACCCAATTAAGCACAAAAACACCAATCTTTTTCGGATGGACCGCGGGCAGTACAAAAGCGCGGCAGCGCAGCGGCGCGTTGCCGTAGAGGGACATTACACGGGCACTACAGGGTGACGCCTAACGGATCCTGTGCGGTCCGTTAGCCCTCACGTGCCGCTATTTATCGCCGGAGCCCTTGCCGCCGTCGTTCCCGGGGCGCAGGCCCTCGTAAACTTCCTTGCATTCTGGGCACACCGGKAACTTCTGCKGGTCGCGGCCGGGCGTCCAGACCTTGCCGCAGAKCGCGATCACGGGCTCGCCGGTCAGCGCGGATTCCATGATCTTTTCCTTGCGCACGTAATGCGAGAAGCGCTCCCGGTCACCGGGCTCCACTTCCTGGCGCAGTACCTCGCGCTCGATCGTGGCCGTTGACGTCCCGGCTCCGGAGAGCTCGCGCATCGGGTCGTTTTCGAGAGGATCGGTCATGCTAGTCATGACACCCATCTTAGCCGTTGGAAGCGCGCGGCCGGACCCGCGCGCCGCCCGCGGCGGGGCTGCGCGATGCCGGCGCGATGCCGGCGGCGGGGCTCAGAGGCCCTGCCAGGCAGGTTTGTGGTCATAGCTGTGGCGGTAGTAATCGGCCAGCCGCAGCGAGGACGCCGCCGCCTCGTCCACGAGGACTGTGGCGTGCGGGTGCAGCTGCAGCACCGACGCTGCACAGATGGCGGAAACCGGGCCCTCCGCGAGATCCCGGACGGCCTGGGCCTTCTGCGCGCCGGTGGCGACGAGGATCACGTGGCGGGCGTCCAGGATGGTGCCCAGACCCTGCGTCAGGACGTGGTGGGGGACCTCGGCGAGGCTGCCGAAAAACCGTGAGTTGTCCCGGCGTGTCTGCTCGATCAGGGTCTTGATCCGGGTCCGGGACGCGAGGGACGAGCCTGGCTCGTTGAACCCGATATGGCCGTCGGTTCCGACGCCGAGGAGCTGCAGGTCCACTCCCCCGGCATCGCGGATGGCGTCTTCATACCTCTGGCAGGCCGCGGGGATGTCCGCCGMGGCGCCGTCGGGCACGTGCACATTGGCGGGGCTGATGTTGACCCGGGCGGTGAATTCGCGGGCGATCACCTGGCGGTAGGACTCCGGATGGTCCGCCGGGAGTCCCACGTACTCGTCCAGGGCGAAGGCCCGGACCTGGCTGAAGTCCAGTCCGTCGCGCTCGTGCCGCAGCGCCAGCTCGCTGTAGATGGGCAACGGGGTGGAGCCCGTCGCCAGGCCCAGGACGGCCMCGGGTTTGCGGCGAAGCAAGGCTTCCACCGCATCGGCCGCCAGCGATGCGATCTGCTTGCTGCCCGGAAGGATGACAACTTCCATAATCCCTGCCTTTACCTGGCTGACCTGGCGTTCGGGTCTGCGCAC
The DNA here is from genome assembly GCF_056394205.1 of Arthrobacter sp. 10T413_2. Classification (NCBI taxonomy): domain Bacteria; kingdom Bacillati; phylum Actinomycetota; class Actinomycetes; order Micrococcales; family Micrococcaceae; genus Arthrobacter; species Arthrobacter sp. 10T413_2. The sequence goes on from NZ_JBFTHK010000114.1 coordinate 5,436, forward strand.
TCCCAGCATGCACCCGTCAGCGGTTGACGGCCAGTTGTGCCAGCAGCTCCGGTGCCCGGCGGTCKAGCCAGATTCCGCCAGCCCTGACCCCGGTGGCGAACAGCGCGAGCCCCAGCACCGGCCCAAGGACCAGGGCGATCCAGCCGGGCACGGTGCTGCCGGTGATGAACTGTGCGGCCACGAGCCCCGCTTCGGGCGCCACGAGGACCATGAGGGCCGCCATGCCGCCGAGCTGCACGGCAAGGGTCTGGGCCACGTTGCCCGGCGGTTTCTTGAACGGGCTGTCTCCAGGCAGCGGGACGCTCACCGTGTAGCGCGCCGAGACCACGGAGGACAGGCCCAGCCCGCTGAACRGCACGCCGAGCGATAGCCCCAGGACCGCGGGCAGCTTGGCCCAGTCCCCCGTGACGAAGAACGGCCCCACGCTGAACAKGAGCACGACGGGCAGCGCGAAGCTCAGGCACGCCAAAGCCCGGCCGAGCCGGTCGTCGGCGCCGCGCACTCCGGTGGCCACGTGCAGGGCGAATGCAGTGCTGTCGTAGGACACGTCCGTGGAGATCGACCAGGCMAGGAGGAAGGCCGTCAGCGGACCGACAAACTGGAACGGGCCGTAGAACCCGCTCTGGCTGCCCTGGAACAGGAACAACACGGGCAGGAGCGGCACGACTACAAGGGCGCCGGCGTAGCGGGGATCGCGCAGCCAGTAGTACAGGGACCTCGCGGCGACGGCCGCGGCCGGGGTCGCCGGGAGCACCCCGAACAGGCCCGGACCGCCGGAACGGCGCTTGGAGGTTCCCGCGTAAGGCGGGGTCACCAGGGCTCGCTGCAGCAGGACCTTCCAGGCCAGGGCGAGCCCCGCCAGCGTGGCCACCGCGATGAGAAATTTCACGGCGGCTGCCCCGTAGTGGCCGGCGGCGAACTCGCCGCCGAGCGAAAAGGCCGCGCCGGCGGGCGTCCAGGACAGCGTCCGGGCCAGGCTGGCCAGAAAATCGCCCGAACCGGCGATTCCCTTCGCGATGCCCGCCACGATGGGTCCCATGAGGACCAGCGGGATGAGGAAGGCGACGGCACTGATGTCCTTGAAGCGCCGGGAGCTCGCCAGCCCTGCCGTCGCGGTGGTCACGACCTTGGACAGCACGACGCAGCTCAGCACGCCCAGCACCGCGCCCACGAGCGCGCCGGCCGCGGCGGGCACGCTGCGGGACCAGGTGCCCACGGTGGCGAGCGCGACGAGGGAGGTGGCAAGGCCCGGTATGCCGATCAGGCCGCCCAGCGCCAGCCCCGCCAGCAGTTGCGGCATGGGCACGGCGAAGGTGGTGAAGCGGGCCGGATCCAGGGTCATGTCGGCCGCAGAGACCGCGACCGGGATGATGGCCCAGCCCAGGAGTGCTGCCGCGCCGCCCAGGACCACGACCGTCTGGGCGAGCTCAATCTCCTGGCCGCGCAGGAGCAGCAGCCCGGCCACCAGGAGCCCGACGATTCCCAGGGCGTACAGGGTGCCGATGCCGAGGCCCACCAGCTGCCAGGGGCTGCGCCTCACGCTGTTGCGCAGGAGGGTCAGCTTGAGCCTTAGAAGGTGCGCAACCATTCCAGTCCCTCCGTGTGGTTGCGGCCGCCCACGAGCTGCACGAAGCGGTCCTCGAKACTCGCCCCGGCACGGACTTCCTCCACCGTGCCGGCTGCGAGGACCCGGCCGCCGGCGACGACGGCGACGTGGTCGCACATGCGCTGGACCAGGTCCATGACGTGGCTGGAAACGATGACCGTTCCGCCGGAGGCGACGTAGCGGTCCAGGATGTCGCGGATGTTGGCCGCGGAGATGGGGTCCACGGATTCGAAGGGTTCGTCCAGGACCAGGAGCCGCGGCGCGTGGATCAGTGCCGAGGCCAGGGCGATCTTCTTGGTCATGCCGGCGGAGTAGTCCACCACCAGCGTGCCGGCGTCGTTGGCGAGGTCCAGGGCCGCAAGCAACTCCGCCACGCGCGCGGCCACCGTGTCCCGGTCCATGCCGCGCAGCAGGCCGCCGTACGTGACGAGCTGTTCGCCGCTGAGGCGGTCGAACAGCCGGACGCCGTCGGGCAGGATCCCCATCAGCTTCTTGGCCTCCAGCGGATGCTGCCAGACKTCCACGCCATGGACCAGCGCGGTCCCGAAATCGGGGCGCAGCAGTCCCGTCGCCATGGACAAGGTGGTGGTCTTGCCGGCGCCGTTGGGGCCGACGACCMCGTAAAAGGATCCGGCAGGAACGTCCAGGGTGATGCCGTCGACGGCGATTTTGTCGCCGAAGCGCTTGGCGAGGCCGAGCAGGGACAGGGCAGGGACCGTCGGCGCGGACGGGCCGTGCGGGGCTGGCTGTCCCTGCTGGTCAGGGGGCTGGTAAGTCATGACGCTAGACTAACCGCCCCCGGTCGCGAAAAGGATCGTCCGCAAGGCGTAGCTTCCCCCGCGCCCGCAACCGCACCCGCGCAGCAACTACCCGCACCTGCACCCCACACCCATACCAGGGAGTTCTAGAACGAATGCCGGGGTACGGCGCGCTCGTACTGCGGCGGCCAGGCAAGGTCGTGGCCGAGCTCGAACGCTGCCCGCAGCCACCAGTGCGGATCCCGCAGGGCGGCACGGGCGATGAACACGCCGTCGGCCTGGCCGGTGGCCACCGCGTGCTCGGCCTGCCCGGCCGAGGTCAGGAGTCCCACMGTGCCGGTCTTGACCCCGGTTTCGCGCCGGATCCGGGCCGAAAACCCCGTCTGGTAGCCGGGACCGATCGGAATTTGCTGGTGCGCCACGGCGCCGCCGGAAGAAACGTCCACCAGGTCCACTCCGTGCTCCGCGGCCGCGCCGGCCAGCCGCACAGAGGCTTCGGCGTCGATCCCGCCCGGCGCCCAGTCGGAGGCCGAGATCCGCAGCAGCAGCGGCATGGAGTCGGGGATGACGTCGCGGACGGCGTCCACCACGGCAAGCGTCAGCCGGTTCCGGCCGGCCTCGTCTCCGCCCCAGCRGTCCGTGCGGTCGTTGACGAGCGGGCTCTGGAACTGGTGCAGCAGGTAGCCGTGGGCGCCATGGATCTCGATCGTGTCAAAACCGGCAGCGACGGCCCGCACGGCGGCTGCGGCGAAATCGGCGATCACGCCGTCGATCTCCGCGTCAGTCATGGCCGACGGCGGCGCGTAGCCGTCGAAGGCACCGGTGCCGGGACCCACGGTGTCCCAGCMGCCCTCGGCCGCCGGTACGCTGCCCGACTTTCCGGAGAACGGCCAGTAGGACGACGCCTTGCGGCCGGCGTGCGCCAGCTGGGTGCCGATCCTGGTCTCCGCAGTGCCGTGCCGGTGCACGAAGGCGGTGATGCGTTCCCAGGCCGCAGCCTGGCCGTCGTTGTAGATGCCGGCRTCGCGGGGGCTGATCCGGCCCTCCGCATTCACGGCGTTGGCCTCGGTGAGGATGAGGGCCGCTCCCCCGGTGGCGAACGAGCCCAGGTGCATGAGGTGCCAGTCGGTGGGCACCCCCTCGCCGGTTTCAGGCTCGCAGCTGTACTGGCACATCGGCGAAACCCAGCCGCGGTGCTGCAGCCGCAGGGACCTCAGCTCCAGCGGCGTGAAGAGTGCGGATCCCACTAGAACAGCACCCGGGCCAGTCCCTGACGCGCCTTGGCGACGCGCTCGTCGCCGGTGCCCACGACGTCGAACAGTTCGAGCAGCCGGACCCGGGCGGTCTCCCGTTCCGGGCCGAAGTTCCGGCCGATGAACGTCACGATCCGGCCGAGGCCGTCCTCGATGTGGCCGCCGGCGATGTCCAGGTCTGCGACGCCGAGCTGGGCGTCGAGGTTGTCCGGCTCATCGGCGGCGAGCCGGCGGAGGGCGTCGGCGTCGGGCCCGGAAAAGGACTGGAGGCGTGCCATGAGTTCCACCTGCGCCAGCCCGGCCTTGGCCTCGGCGTCGGAKGGCATCTCGTTCAGGGCCTGCCGGTAGGCGGCGGCGGCCGCGTCGTAGTGGCCTGCCTCGATCGCGTCGAAAGCGGCCTGGTGCAGCGGCGACAGCGGCGGAGCCTCCGGTTCCCCGCTGCCGGGACCGCCGGCGCCGATCCGTCCGGTCACGCCGTTGGCCGCAGCGACCTTGAGAAGTTCATCGAACAGGCTGCGCACCTGCTCCTCGTCGGCACCGCCCTGGAAGAGCGGGACGGGCTGGCCCTTGACGACGGCGACGGCGGTCGGCACGGCCTGGACCTGGAAGGCCTGGGCCAGTTGCGGAAAGGCGTCGATGTCCGCGGCGCCGAGCACCAKCCGGCCGTCGTAGCTTTCGACGATGTCCTCCAGGGCGCCCACCAGTTGCCCGGAGTCCGGCGAATAGGAGGCCCACAGGGCAATCACCACGGGCACCTGCGCCGAGAGCTCCACCAGCTCCTGGAAGTTGCCTTCGGTGACGTCTACCCGCAGCGGACGGCTGGCGTGTTCGGCGCCGCCGGCTGCCGGAGCGGGCGGAGCGTCGGTGGAGCCTGTCCGGCCCGCCCCGGCAGCAGGCGGCGCCGGACGCTGTTTCAGGGCAGAGAGATCGACGGCGCCGCGCAGGTTCAGCGGGTTGGCGGCAACTGGCGGGACCGGTCGGGAAGCTGGCGTTGTCATAGCTCCACTCTAGCCATTGAAGCCCCGCCCGGCGCCACCCGCGCCGCCGGTGGCGGCTACTTGAAAGCCGCTCCGACCAGGCCGCGGGTGGCTGCCAMGAGCTTCATCGGATCCTTGGACCCGGCCGGCGGAACATAGACCGCCACCGACTCGGCGAAGTTGAGCACCATGCCGGTGCTGGTCTCCTTGCCGCCGGCCAGGGCAGCCGCGTCGTCGCMGATCGTGAGCTTGTCGCCCTCGGCCTTCGGAGTGCCGTCGAAGGAGAAGTTCAGGCGGCCCAGGACCAGCGMCCCGCCGTCGGMCGTCCGGAACACGACAGTATTCTCCGGGGCTACCTTGTGCGTGAAGGCAAAGGTGCCGTTGACGCCGGACGTGACGACGTCGGCCTGATAGGCGAGGGTGTCGGCGATGTAGGGGGAGGACTGGCCTTCAACGAGCTTGTCCTTGAAGGCGGAGTCGGCCTTGGTCAGGCGGTCACCCAGCCCGGCGAGCGCTTCCTCGCCGCTGTACAGCAGGCCCGACTTGTCCGAGGGCGCCAGGGTCTCCGTGCCGCCCCGCCCGATCGCCGGGAACGTGGCTCCGGGCTGCAGCKGCGTGCTGCTGACGAGCTTGTAGTTATCCCGCGGGGAGGCCTGCGTCAGGGTCAGCACCTGCGGGACAACATTGCCCTCGCCCTGCGTCACGGCCATGACGGACCGGGGCCAGCTGCGCTTGTTGGTGACCACGGTGGTCAGGAGCTTCGTGGAGCGGACCGGCATGCGGGCCTCGTAGGAGCCCACCTGGGACCGGATCTTGTAGTTCTGCGTGCGCACCTCGAGCTCGGACTGTGCCACGCGCGGCTGCAGCTTGGCGGCGTCCTTGGCCGCGTCGCCGGCATCGACKGCACCGGCAACCTGTTCCAGGACGCGGCGGAACTGGGCGTCCAGGAGCACCGGGGCATCGGCGGCCTGGTCCGGGCCGGAGGTGCCCGGAGTCGCGCTGGCGGAGGCAGAGGCACTGGATGCCGGGGCGCTGGCGCTCGGCGAGGGGGCCGGGGTCTGGCTGGCCTGGGCAGCCACGGAGGTTCCGGTGACGGCGGCGGCCGTCAAGAAGGCAACCACGACGCMGGTACGGCGTKCGGTGCGGGCACCCCGCTTCTGCTCGGGCACAGTTTGTTCACGCACGGTTTTTTCGGGCGCAGTCTTCCCGGGCGAGGTCTTTTCAGGCGCGGTTTTTTCAGGCGCGGTTTTTTCAGGCGTGGTTTTTTCAGGCGTGGCCGGCTGCGGCGCGGTGTCGGGGGCGGTCTCTTCAGAGCCGGCCGGCTGCGTGCCGGCCGTTGAACCCCGGTTCCCGCGGCGTGCCGCGGCCTTGGCCTGCGCGCGGCGGGCGAACGGGCTGCCTTCACTGCCTTCACCCCCGCCGGTCGGGGTGCCGGAGCTCCGGTTGCCGGCCTTGGGCTTGAGGACCAGCAGTGCCACGCCGGCGATGATCAGCAGGCCGCCGAGCACCATGAACGGAATGGCCCACGGCGTGKAGGTGTCGTTCGGGAAGGTCATCGTGATGGTGCTCGGGGCGGGCTTGGTGCCGTCCGTTGCGAGGAGGAGGGACCAGTCGCCGTCCGCTGGCGCGTTCCAGGAGTAGTTCATTTCACCGCTGGCGTTTTCGGTGGTGACCCAAAGATCCGAGCCGGCGGGCGACGGCGCGGTTGCTTCGCCGTCGGTATGCGTCAGCTGCAGCGCCTTGCCGTCGTCGGACACGCCGGCGACCGTGTTGTGCGCGGTCTTGCCCACCCAGGCGTTGACGTCGTCCGGGCGTCCTGCGGCCAGAATGAAGCTGCCCTCGCCCTTGACGTTGATCTTCACGGTCCCGGGGTGCAGCGTCCTCAGCTTCTCGTCGAAGACGGTCAGCGGCGCCGCAGTACCGGCCGGAGCGGTGGCCGTGATGGTCTCCGGAGGAGCCCAAAAGGTCTTCTGGCCAATTCCAGCCAGCAGTGTCAGGAGGCCGAGCAGCACCAGGGCGACTGCAGTCTTGAAACGCAAAATACACCAATCATCAGCGGACACGTAGCTTCAATAGTAACCGTTTTGTTACCCGCGAGTCAGATCGGCGGCCCGGCCCGCCCCCGTCCGGCGCCCCCGCGCCGGCGCCCCGCCCTTGAGCTGACAAGCCTGCTGATAGTGTTTGCGGTGATCATCACACCAGCGCAGCCGCCATGGCGCCGCAGAGAATTAAGGGCATTCACCGCAGTGACTGAAGATACGGATTCGTCCTCCGCAGGACCGGAAGAAGCCCAGGAATCCGGCAGCCAGAATCCTGCCCCGCAGCCGATTGCCTCCCGCCCMCGGGTGGCCGCCGCCGGAGTGCTTCTGTCMTTGGCCCGGCGGTTGCGTCAGCCCCTGCCGGGAGCCCAGCCGCGGCTCCGCTTCGAAATGCCTCCTGAGCACGAGGCCGAGGACGAAGGGGCAGCCGGGGCCGGTGACGCCGGACGCTTCGGCAGTCCAGGCCCCCGGATGTCTGCCCAGCATCCCCTATATATGGGCTTCATGGGCACGGTGGGCGTGGGCGTCGCACTCCTGGTCTACTGGATCGGCTCGAATACCACGCAGCTGCTCCTGTGGATCGTCACGGCGCTGTTCATCACCCTCGGACTGGACCCGGTGGTGCGCTGGCTCGAAGGCAAGAACGTCCCCCGGGCCGCCGGCATCCTCATGGCCGTTGCCACCCTGGCCCTGGCGGTCGCGGCGTTTTTTGCCACCCTGATCCCCACGATCGTGCAGCAGGTGACGCAAATCGTGCAGCAGGCGCCGAAGTGGGTCCAGGAGTTCGTTGACTCGGACTTCTTCCGGAGCATTGACCAGCAGTTCGGCATCCGGGACCGCATCACGCAGGAACTCGAGAATTTCGTCAACAACCCGGATGCCATGGGCGGCATCTTCGGCGGCGTTGTGGGCTTCGGCTCCACGGTGGCCAACGGGCTGTTCGGCGCGCTGATCGTGCTGGTCCTGAGCCTGTACTTCCTCGCGGCTTTGCCCGCGATGAAGAAATGGGGCTACCGGCTCGCGCCGCGCTCGCGCCGCCACCGGGTTCAAGCCCTGTCGGAGGAAATCACCGGTTCGGTGGGCAACTACGTGATCGGCCAGGCCGTCGTGGCGGTACTGAACGCCACCTTCGCCTTCATCGTGATGTCGATCATCGGCGTGCCGTTCGGAACGCTGCTGGCGTTCGTCGTGGCCCTTCTGGCGTTCATCCCGCTCGTGGGCGGCATGATTGCCGGCTGCCTGGTGACACTCGTTGCGCTGACGGCCGGCTGGCAGACGGCGCTCGTGTTCGCCATCTGCTATTTCGCCTACCTCCAGTTCGAGGCCTACTTCATCTCGCCGCGGATCATGCAGAAAGCCGTGGCGGTACCCGGTGCCGTCGCCGTCATCTCGGTCATCGCCGGCGGCAGCCTGCTCGGCGTGCTCGGTGCCTTGATCGCCATCCCCACTGCGGCGGCGGTCCTACTGCTGCTCAAGKAGATCTTCATCGCCCGCCAGGACAACCGCTAAGTCGTTTTCGCACCGATTTCGGACAGCCGCACCGTGGATCCACGGTGCGGCTGTCCTTTTTCGGTGCGGTTTTGACG
>NZ_JBFTHK010000115.1:0-13490 GCF_056394205.1 Arthrobacter sp. 10T413_2
TACAAGAACGCCTACAACTCCAGCGACCACCGCACACACGCCTTGACCGGCTGGCTAGACTTCTACAACCACCGCCGCAACCACAGCGCCCTCGGAGGACGACCACCCATCAGCAGATGTAACTAACCTCTTGGCTGAGTACAGCTAGGACGTAAGACGGCCCCACTTTGTCCGGATCCCCGTTACCCGGATAGCCGTCACAGGCACAGTAAGACCACTCGCCGTACTGGTTCATGTCCTCGCGTGCCTGAGTGATGGCATGCCGGATGTCGGTGGTGACGCCGTCAACGGATCAGACGCTGGGCCTAGTGCCCCGATACCGGGAAGGATGGCCACGCACGACCTGCGGTATCGCGGTTTACAGCGTCGCCGCCATCGAAACCACGGAGGACGGCAAACTCACGATCCGTTTCACCTCGGAGAACGACCGCGACCGGGTCCTTACCGTCATGGCCGACCGCCGCTTCCTGAAGGCAACGAACGGGTAGGACGCCACGGCCGGGCAACAAAGAACGGCCGATCTGTCCGGATAGGCTGAGCAGGGCTTGACCGGTCCATGGGAGAACTGTGGCCGGCAGCATCACGAAATACTTATTGGGGGGACAAATGGCTAAGGGCCAATTTCACATCGCATATGCCGGGCCGATGCCTTGCACTTCGGACCGGTGCCCGTTCGAGGACCATTACGACTCTCTGGAATCTGCCCATGACATCCACACCCACAGTGCAGAGGTGAAGCGGCTCCGTGGCCTCATCAAGACTGCAAGGCCGTTCAAGTCTATGAGTTCGTCGATATTCTTTTATCGGGAGGACAAGCTCACTGCCAGGGATTTTGGCCGAGATGTGGACATGTGGTTCACGAGCAAGGGTCTGACTCCGCGGTTCTTCGACGCCTACAGCGGGATAGTGCTGAAGGATGGTATCGACCCGAAGGCGGCTGTCGGGATACGCCGTGCAGGCACCGTTGATGAGGTGGCGGCGCGGATTGTCGGGATCTGGACGATTTCCGCCGAGGTTAAGCAGGAACCGGCTGACAACACGGAATCGCTGCGGTGGAAAGAGGTCTTTGACTACTCCACGAGAGAAGCCGTCGGGGATAGCTTGCTGGCAGTGGCGGGGCTGTTCCGCGCCGCACTCCTCCAGAACGGGGCGTCCGGCGAGGCGGTCGACATCGAGGCCGGCAGGATGCTGGAGCACTTCGAGGGGATGTTCAATGCCGTCGAGAGCGAGGCTACGGGCGACTACGGGCTGTGGGGACTCCGCATGGGTTACTTCACCGCGAGTGACGGCGAGACGATTGTCGCCAACGAACCGTACCGGACCTCGGCCTTTCGCGCGGAAAACTTCAGAAGGTTCCTTGCGGATAATCCTTGGTACCGCAGCCGCCAGCCTGAGGCGGAGATTCGTGTCACCGACACCCGTGAGGAAGCCGGTGCCGCCTGGACGCTCAAACGGGAGGACGGTCGGTGGTCCATCGAGAAGATCTACGGGGACGGCAGGGTCGTGGCAGTCGACGTTGAGACGGCGCAGGATGCCCTTGACCACGTCTATCACTTCAACCATGCGGAAATTGACCCCGGTGACGAGCCGGCGGCGCTGGTCAAGGGCCGCTACGCCTTCGATCTCGTGCGCGGCGTCGAACTGGCGCTGGAAGCTAACGCAGCGGCCATCGCCCGGCAGCAGCAGGAGCACTCCGTGCACCAGGATCCAGACAGCGTCCGGGTCGAAGCCGCGCACCCTCCAGCTGGCAGCCCACGGGCTTCCCGGCTGGGAAGTATCTTCAAAATCTTCGGCTGAAACCGGCCTGGTTTTTGTCCTAACCGGATCCGGCGGTCACCACAGAACCACCGCTCTGTGCGGATAGGCGGAGCTTTTGACCGGCCGCGGAAGAGCCGCAGCCCGATGACATTACAAACTTTTGGGGGGAAACGAATGGCCAGCAACCGGTACCACATCGCACCTGACGGGGCGGAGCTGTGCAGGGCATGGCTCAAGCGGTGCGAGTACGAGCACCATTACAGCTCCCTGAAAATCGCGCAGGAACAAGACGCGATCATCAAGGACAACAACCTCTTCCGGGCCGAGCTCAAGCGGCTGCAGGACGGTCACCGGAATCCGGACCCGAAACTCTTTAGCCGGTCCTCTTTCATGTTCAACCGTGCCGACACATCCCCTCGGAATTTCGCCCAGGAAGTGGACGCACGAATACATAACCTGGGTGTCAGGCCGGAGATTTACCACAGCATGGGCCAGTTCAGGATGAACAACGGCAACGGCATGGAGGTGAACGTCCAGGTCATGCGTATGACGGAAGTTGACGAGCGTCTCGCCTGCTATTCGGGGGTCTGGAGATTCATCGTCAAGAAGAACAAAGTGGGCCTGCAACGGGATGCAGAAACGGTGCGCGATGTAATCTTCGACTTCTCAACGGAAGAGGCGATCCAGGCGAGCATCCCGGAGGTCTCCGAATTGTTCCGGACCGCTGCCATCTCAAGCGGCATCTACAACCAAGAGAAGGCCGACAACGAGTCCGCGACGATGCTGGCGCACTTCAAGGCCATGTTCAACGCGGTCGAAAGCGACGCCGCCGGCGACTTCGACGTATGGAACCGCGGCATGGGCTACTTCACCGAAAGTGACAGCGAGACCATCGTCGTCAACGAGGACTACTGGTCCTCGGCGTTCCGGGCGGAGAACTTCCGGCGGTTCCTCTCCGACTGCCTGTATTACCGCAGCACGCAGCCGAACGTGGAAATCCGGGTGTCCGACCACCACTTTTACACCGGGGCGTCATGGGCGCTCATAAGGCACTCCGACCAATGGTCCGTCGAGAAGAAGTTCGCTGACGGGTCGGTCGAAAATGTCCCCCTCGAAACCCCGCAGGATGCCCTCGACCACGTCTACTGCCATGCCCTCGCTGAGGTAAACCCGGACAACGAAGAGCTGTCCTTTGAGAAGGGCCGGTACGCCGAGGATCTTTTCAAGGGAGTCGAGGAAGCGCTCGAAGCCAACAAGGCCGTGGTGGCCGAGTGGTGGCGCAAACAGCGCGAATACCAGGCGGCGGCCGTCGCGGGGAAACTGGACGGGGACAAGAAGCCCGCCGGGATCCTGGGCACGCTCAAAGCCTTCAGTAAGGGCTGATTTGGTGGCACCCCTGCTGAAGTCTGCAGCCAGGCCGCAAGGATGGGGGAGCGATGTCCGGGAACAGTACACAGGCCGGGCCGGGGCTGCCGGACGACTACCGGCCGCCGCTGCCGTTCCAGCCCGTCATCGTGTTCCCGCCGTACGTGCCGCGGCCCCCGGCCTCCGGGACGCGCACCGCTGCGGGGCTCTTCTCGATGGCCCTGGCCCTCGTGGAGCTCGTCCACTTCTTCCCGACCTGGTTTGTCGCCCTGGCCACCGGATCCACCGGCTTCGCGATCCTGGCGGCCCTGTACCTGGTATCGTCACTGGGAAACATCTCCCTGGGGGTCTCCATGCTGGCCGGGCGCCGCGGCCGCCGGCGGGCGGTGCCGTTCCTGGCGGCCGGTTTCACCGGCCTGGCCATCCTCCTCTGCCTGGCGGACGTGGGCTCCGTCAGCTACAGCCCGGACATCCTTATCCCTTCGCTGGCGGGAACCCTGGTTACGGCAGCGGCGGTGTTGGTTCTGTTATGGCGGAGCCGGCACGCCCTCTCCGCCGACATGGGCGGCTAGGCTCCGGTCAGACTTCCGGCCGGCAACCGACAATGAACTGCATCAGCGGCGTCGCGTTGGCATCGGCATAGAGGATGACCAGGCTCTGGTTGAATTCCAGGCGCCGGCTAAACGGGATTGAGATCGCGTCGTGGCCTGAGCTCATCAGGATCCCGTTCATCATCAGCCGGGAGGTTCGCTTGTTGCCGTCGAAGTAGAACTGGTGCCGCGTGCCGAAGCAGAAGTAGGCGACGGCCCGTTCCACCGGGTCTTCGATAGCGGACAGGTAGGCCAGGCCCCGGTCGTACTCGGCTCGGAGTTCCTCTCCGCCGTCTTCGCAGCCCGTGGCATAAAACGTGCCGGCCTCACCGAGGTTCACTGTCCCGCCGCCACGGACCGACCCTTCGCCACGGAAGTGCCCCGCCTCGATGGCCTCGTGCGGTGCCACGACCCCGTGCAGCCGGTCGGAGATCTCCTTGCCGGCCACGAAGGTTCCGTCCTGGACTATGTCGTGAAGCATCCGGGTGGACGCCGCCAGGGCGAGAACCTGCTGCTCATCCTCTAGTCGGCGGCCCCCGACGGTGGCGCCCTCCAGCAGCGTCTGCACCTCCGGGAGCGTGTACGGGTTGCCTTCGAGTGCTGCGGCATCCCAGACGTGGCCGGCCAGCTGGCCTTCGAACCGGGCGACGGCGCGCTGGACCTCCATGGATGGCATGACGTCCCAGGGCACGGAGGATGAGTCCCAGGCGAAGCCCAGCTCGCGAAGCTGTTCCTCGGTTGCCGGGCGGAGCAAGTCCGGCGCCGGTTCAGCAGGGCGGGTCCGGCCTGGTCGCTTCTTGTACTGGTTGGAACCGACTGCCCAGCGTGAAGATTCAGCCATTGTTCTGCTCCCAGTCGCTTGTGAGTTCATCGGCCATGGTGGCCGTTTCGGGGATGCCGTAGCAGTCCAAGATGATCTGGATCGGGTCCGCCCACACGACACCCTCGTCGTTCCAGGCCCCGTTTTCGCTCGTGCCGTCGAACGGCAGCAGGATCACGTCGACCGCCGACGCTCCGGGCCGGCTGATGATGGATGCCACGCGGCCAGGCTCTTCAACGTAGAGGATCAGCGGGCCGTTCTGTTCTGCGGCGCCGATCCGCGTGGCGGCGGGGGCGCCACTGACAGCCCAGCCCTTCCGGGTCGCCGCGGCGGCGGAACAAATGCGCAGAAAGTTCCAGTCACTGGTGGTCGTGACCACTGCGGGGCGCAGCAGCGGAGGCGCGGCGGTGGCGGCCTCCCGGGCCAATGCCCTGGGGTGTGGCTCTTCGTCCGGGCTGGCCCAGCGCATCAGGGTCCCAGCCAGCCCGCCGTCCGCTGCCGGATCACTTGTCGTGCCGTCGAGGATTCTGCGGGCTGCGTGCAGGGCGTCGATGTCACAGAGTGGCTCTGCGCGTCTCGGCAGCTGCAGCCCGGCGGCGGCGAGAATGCGCGCTGCCATGCCAAGGGTCGGGTCGACGTCTCCCTTTTCGATCCGCGTGATTGTGGATGCGGAGACGCCCGCCCGGCGGGCCAGCTCGCGGCGGTTGAAGCGTGACCCCATGATCGCATCTTGGACAATGTTTTGCATATAAGCAACACTATGACCAGTTTTGCATATATGCAATATATGGTCGTATTTTGCATATATGCTTTTACCCTCGATCGTCACCGGCAGCCCTTAGACTTCAGAAAACGTTCAGCCGACTCAGAGGAATCGACCAGTACGCCCATGGACAACTACGCGGAATTCCTGGAGCGGCTCAATGCGGCCGCGGACAGTCTCAAGAAGCGGCAGGACGCCCTCGGCCATGTGCGGTCGATTGTCTCGGCAGCGCTGAAAGACAATGAACACGGATACAGGCAGTGGGCTGAACGCCGGACCCGGGTGGAAGGCCTCCTCGGTAGTCGGGAGGCGGCAGGCCGTTCCAGTCTCGGGGAACTCCACACGGTCGCAATCAACATGGAGTCAGTCTTTCGGTCCCGTTGCGAACACGTGGGCGCACGCTTGTCGGCAGTCCAGAACCGTATAGACGAGATCGCCGGGCCCTTGCATGATCTTCAACTCAGCAGGGACAAGCTGACCTCGTCCCAGAGGGTTGCGGAGGAGCGGGAGAAGCTCAGCAGGGCCGTGCAGGGTCTTGCCGGGACCGCAGAAGGCATCGCCGCCATGACACCGGATGCGGGCCTGCGCGACGACCTGAAGGCAGCGCGCGAGGCCGTCGTCCTGGCCGAGGCGCTGCTCGAACTGAAGGGGGACCAATAATGCCGTTGCAGCCCAACGAACACTACGTGACCGGGTTTGGCGCCCACCAATGGACAGGGCAGCCATCCAAAGGCTCCGGAGCCCTCTTCTTCGGTGCCGGCTTCCTGACCTGTCTCGTGTGCTTGCCCCTGATGCTTTTCATTGAGCCGCTGAGGAACTTCTTCGTCCTGGTGCTTGTCTGCACCGTTATTGCCACCGCCGCCACTGCAGCTGCGGTCGTCCCCAAGGTGAGGCGCGAAAAGGCCTTCCTGGCCGGGCTGACGGCGCGGGTCAACGGCTCCATCCTTGAACTGACCGGCGACCCCAACGCCCAAATTTCTGCCTGGAAATTGCAGCAACTGATCCAGTACAGCGGAAAGATTCCGCTGCAGATCAACGGCGTGCCAGGACTCGAGCTCAAATTGGTGCCCGGCGCGGCAAACGAGGCGACCCGCGTCGTAGCTGTGCTCACCCCACCGGACTACGGGCTTGAGAGCTTTGATTTATTGCTGAACGCCGAGATCCAACGGAAGCCTTAGCGGCCGTGAATCAGTAGAGCCGGACGGTCGGTTCCCGGTAGCCGCGGGAGGCGATGAACTTCACGATCCCCTCCGGCCCCCGCCCGACCCCGAACTATTCCGGTCCGTCGTACTCGGGTCCGGCGCCGGCGGGGGACGATGACGTGTTCGACTTCAGCGGCTCCTTCGACCCGGCAGCCGACGTCCCGGACGGCGCCCCGAAGTACGAGAAGCTCATGAGCGACTTCACCAAGGAGTTCTACATCCCCGATGAGGACGGCTCCGACACGCAGGCGGACGACAACCCGGCCGCCGTCGAGCCGCCCGTGTTCGACGCGGAGCCTCCACCGGTTCCGCCTGCCGGCGTCTCCACGAAGATCACCGGCGGCGCCCTGGGCCTCATCTTCATCATCTGCTGCATCGCGGGCGGATTCGGAACAGGGCTCTTCGTCGTGGGCGTCTTCATCCTCCTGACGGCCCTCTACACGATCACGACCGGCCGCGGCTCCTGGGCCCGGCTGTCCTCCAGGAAACACATCGCAGCCGCCATCGGAGTGTCAGTCGTACTGTTCCTGCTGTGCGCGGCCGTCAGCCCGCAGCACCGCGACACCGGCAGCGACACCCCCGCGCCTGCGCCGGCCCATACTGCCCCTGCCCCCAAACCGAAGAAATGATGGTCATGCCGCAGACAGCCCTCCAGGAACCGACCGTTGAAGCGCCGGAGGCCGGCTGGTCCCAGGCCGACCTGCCCGAGAGCCCCGGCACCGCCCTGCAGTACGTGAATGCACGCGGTGAACGGATCATTGCCGTGCTCTCCGACACGAGCCTCTGGCGGGTCACCAGCGTGACCCCGGGCGGGGACGTGCACCACGGGTCCTGGATTCCTGCCGCGTTGGCCGCGGACCTGTGGTCGGTGGAACGCTACACACCCATTCCAGCGCCCTGAACTGCGGAAACATAACGACGAAGAGCCTGGTGGGCAGTAGCATCATCAGCAGGGGCCAGGGAACCGGCCCAAAGACCTGGGGGAACAATTGAACAACAAAGCCATCCGTCTCGCCGCCGCCGGGGCACTCACCGCTCTGCTGGCCGGGCTCGCGGTTCCGGCGCAGGCAGCAACTGATCCCTGCAGCCCGCTGGTTGATTCGGTCAAGATCTGTCTGGCCCCGGACGGGCGCCATTACCCCGTGCTGGTCAACAGCGCCGTCACCGTCCCCGGGCCCACTATCGGCGGCGCCCTGCTCGTTGGCAACACGCTCACCGCGATCGACGGCCCCGTGGACCCCTGGGGCGCAATGCTCACGCACCAGTGGCTGCGCAACGACGTGCCGATCCTCGGCGCCACCGGCACCACGTACACCCTCACCCGGTCGGATCTAGGCAAGGGCATTCGGGTCGAGACCACGGCGACAGCACCGGACTATGCCAAAACCACAGTGCAGTCCGCCAAGTCCGCGCCGGTCACGGCCGCCGCCGGCGCCGTCCCCACCATCCAGATCCTGCAGGTGAAGGTCACAACCAAAAGCACCACGAACTTCGTGATCGCCGAGCCTCTCTCCTTGGGCCCCAAGGGCCGCCTGTACCTGTACCAATGGCTGCGTGACCGCGAGCCGATACCCGGGGCCACCGGCAAAACGTTCGACACCACGGGTTGGGCCCCTCCGGCGGCGCTCAGCGTCAGGGTCACCGCCTACGCTCCCGGGTACGACCCGGCCACCAGCACCTCAACGCCAGTGGCCGTCTATCCCGAAAACGCGACCCCCGGCGCCATAGTCGCGGGCGGCACTGGCGTCGGGGACGTCCTGACCGGCACAGACACCGCTCCGTGGCAGGTATACATCCCCCGTGGCGAGACCGCCTATGCCCACCACTACAAGTGGCTGCGTGACGGCGCCGAGATCGACGGGGCCACGGGGCTGACCTACACCATCACCGCCGAGGATCAGGGACACACCCTGGTCCTGATGACCGACACTTCGAGGTACGACGCCTACTCCCGTCCGATCGCAGTGCCGGCGGCAGTGCCGGTCCCCGCGGACGTCGAGCTGAAGCAGCTGACGAACGTCGCCAGGCCGGTCCTGACAGGCAACTCCGTGACCGGCTCTCTCATGACGGTGACGGCCGGCACCTGGTCCGAACCGGCCGAGAACCTGACGATCACTTACGACTGGCTGTCCCCGGACGGGAAGGTCTCGTCCGGCGGCGATTCGTTCGTCCCAAACAACACCCACGTCGGCTCGACTATCACCGTCCTCGTGACCGTCTCCGCACCCGGCTACGCCACCAGCCGGGTGAAAGTTACTGCGCAGAAGCCCGTGACCGCAGCTGACCCGTACCAAACGAAGAGCCCTTCCATCAACGGGGTCCTGAGAATGGGGCTGATAGTTGAGGTGTCCGGCGGTGAATGGTCCGACTATCCTGCGGGCCTGAGCGGGACTTGGCAGTGGCTGCGCGACGACGTGCCCGTCAAGGGCGCAACCGGTGGTTCCTACCACCTGCGGGCTGAGGATGTCGGCAAGCGCATATCCGTCAGCCACACGGTCACGCTCAACGGCAGAGTCCTTAAAACAGAGACAGTCGGGGCGGGGAGTGTTGCGACGGCGTTCCTGAAGGCTGCCAAGCCGACGATTTCAGGCACCGTCAAGGTTGGGAAAGTCCTAACCGCGAGGCCCGGCGCCTGGACTCAAGGTACCTCGTTCAAGTATCGCTGGCTGCGCAACGGCGTCCCGATCTCCGGGGCCACGTCTTCGACGTACAAGGTCCGGACGGCCGACCGGGACAAGAGGATCACCGTCGAGGTCACAGGCTCACGGCTCGGCTATACGACCGTCACCCAGACCAGCGGAGCGTACTTCGCCCGCTGAACGCGGTCCTCACCTGGTGCGAAGCAAAGGGTCCGCGCGTCGCCCGGGCACCGTTGCCCTCATTGGTGACCCCGTGAGGTTACGCCGTCAATCCTGCACCCTGAACTGCAGCGACGTAGTCGCAAACCGGTCACGGGCGCTACTATCAGCATGGGCCCGGGGGGACCGGCCCGACGACTTTGGGGGAACAATTGAAAAACAAGACCATCCGTCTCGGCATCGCCGGGGCACTCGCCGCGCTCTCGCTTGCGGGCCTCGCCGTGCCGGCTCACGCCTCATTGACGGCGGACCCCTGCGGTCCCGTCGTCGACTCCGTCAAATTCTGTACGGCCGAGAACGGAGCGGGCTACGCCCTGCTGGTCGACACCGCCGCCGCAGGCCCGCGGCCCGGCATCAGCGGAGCCCTCCAGGTCGGCAGCACCGTGACCGTTGTCGACGGCACCTGGGATCCCGCGGACGCCACCTTCACGCACCAGTGGCTGCGCAACGACGTGCCGGTCCTCGGCGCCACCGGCCCGACCTACCTGCTCACCGAGGCGGACCTCGGCAAGGGCATCCGGGTCAAGACCACGGCGACAGCCTCGGGCTACGCCAGGACGACCCTACAGTCCACCAAAACCGTCCCCGTCACGAATGCCGGCGCCGCCGTTCCCTCCATTCAGGCATCGGGCGTCTCGTTCCAGTTGGTCGGTGAAGGCACCAGCCTCGACGATCCCAGCCGCCTCGTGATCGCCATGCCCGGGTCGTTTTCGGGAGCGCCGGTCATCTACTTCCAGTACCAGTGGCTTCGCGACGGTGAGCCCATCCCGGGTGCCACCGCGAAAATGTTCGACACCACGGGATGGGGTTCGACGGGACTGCTCAGCGTCAGGATCACCGGCCACGCTCCCGGGTTCACACCGGCCACGCGGACCTCGCTCCCGAGGGGCGTGTCCGAATTCAACCCCACCCCGGGCACGGTGGTCACCGGCAACACCGGGCTCGGGGACGTCCTCACCGCCGTCGACGAGATTCCCTGGCAGGGCTTCACCGGGCCGGGTGAACCGATCGGGCACACCTACACCTGGCTGCGGGACGGTGTCCTCATTCCCGGAGCCACCGGGATGACCCGCAGCATCACTGCCGAGGACCAGGGGCACACACTGGTCGTGGAGACACACAGCACGAGGCGTTGGTCTTACGGCACCTCCTACTCCAACGCGGTCGCCGTGCCGGCTGCCGCGGGCACAGGTGTCGAGCTGAAGCCGCTGAGGAACGTCACCAAGCCCGTCCTGACCGGGTCCTTCATGACCGGCACGCCGATGACCGTGACGGCCGGCACCTGGTCCGAACCGGCCGAGAAACTGACGTTCACCTACGACTGGATGCTGCCGGACGGAAGGATGTGGGACGCCGGCCCGAGCTACGCCCCGGGCAGGTTCCAACTTAACCAGATCGTCTCCGTCTTCGTGACGGTCTCGGCCCCAGGCTATGCCCCGACCCGCATTAAAGTCATCGCACCCAAGCCCTTGAGCATGCATGACCCGGATCAGACCAAAGCCCCGGCCATCAGCGGCACAGCGACCGTGAGGGAGACACTAACCGTCAACGCCGGCGTCTGGACCCGCTATGACATGAGGGTGGTGAAAGAGTCCCGCCAGTGGCTGCGCGACGGCGCCCCGATCGCCGGGGCGACCGGCAGCGACTACACCCTGGTGGGGGCAGACTTCGGCAAGAAAATCTCCGCCAGAGTCACCTCCACGATCGAAGGCAAGATCCTGACAACCCAGACGGTCAACACCCCGGCGAAGGTCGCCGCTGCGGCACTGGTTGCGGCCTCGCCGACGATAGCCGGCACCGTCACGGCCGGGAACGTCCTGACCGTGAAGCGGGGCACCTGGACCTGGGGCACCGCCTTCACGTACCGCTGGCTGCGCAACGGCGTCACGATCTCCGGAGCCACGGAGCCGACCTACAAGGTCCGGACCGCCGACAAAGGCACCAAGCTCACCGTCAGCGTCACCGGCTCCCGGCTCGGCTACACGACCGTCTCCCGGACCAGCGCGGCGCGCATCGCCAGCTAACCCACGGCTTCCCCGGGCGCCCGGCATGACGCGGCCCGGGGAACTTTGGCCGGTCCCTCCAGGCTGCCGCGCAGCCATGAAAGAACAGTATGAATCCCCTACGTAAGATCTCGGCCCTGGTTGTAGTGCTGACCGCGGCGGCCCTGCTTGCCTTGACCGGAGCCCCGGCCGCGACCGCCGAGACGGCCACCGGCGACCATTCCACGGAAGATCCGACGGTCAGCCCGACCGACAAGGCCTACGAAGAGCCGGACATGACCGACGTCGCCACGCCGGACCCGTTCGTGTGCCCGGCAGGTTACGTGCATGTCTACTTCAACGACGCAGACGCGTGCGCCACTGCCAGCGCCGACGGTGAGCCCGACCCCGCCGGGATCGTCCTTGACCCCAGCGGGGGAGTGCTCAAACCTGCCGGGGAGGTGCCGGCTCCGACTCCGGTGGAGACACCCGCACCCACGGTTCCGGCGCCGACAGCCCCCAGTACACCGGCAGCCGCGGCGGTAACGCCGGGACCGGCCGAAGCCGCTGAGGCCCCGTCGGCGCCAGCACAGGTTCCCTCGGCTTCCCCTTCCGTCGATGTTCCGGCCGTGGTGTCGCAAGCATCCTCGGATACGGGTCCGGCCGCGCTGGTGATTGCCGGGGCCACCGTAGCCCTGCTGCTGGTCGCAGCCGGTGCCTTCGTCTGGGCTCGTCGCAGCGAACGCGAGATCCCCTGATCCGGAAAGCGGAAAGGGGCCGCCAGCGGACCGCCCCTTGCTGCAGGTGTTTCGTGCCAGATTAGCCGCTCCCTACCGCCGCCGGCCTGCGCTAAGTCAGGCAGCCCGTGCGGCGATCCGGCGCGCCAGGCCCTTGTCCGCCGCACCGATGCGCAGCACGACGTCCCGGGCCTCGGCGTCGGTGACCCAGTCGAACACCGAGCCGCCGGCGTCCCGGACCGTCACGGCCAACTCGCCGTAGCGGCCGCCGAGGACCTGGTCCCGGCCGGTGAGGGCCCGGATGCCGCGGCGCAGCAGTGCGACATCCTCCTTGAGCTGCCCATCGAGCGTGGCCGGCTGGTTCCGGCGGACGAAGGTGCGGACCAGGTCGGTGCCGAGCACGTGGTTGTCCTTGGCGTAGGCGAGCCGGTCCAGGGAGATCGCGAACCGCGCGGCCGGGTCGGCCTCGATCCGGGACTTGATGACGTCGAGGGGTTCGGTGTTCATGGGACTCCTAGAACGGGATCACGGGTGGCAGGCCGGCGATGTCGGCCGCCAGCTCCGGGACGGCGGCGATAATGCGGCGGACGATCCTGCGGGCGGGCTCTGCGGTTTCGAAGTCATAGATGCTCCGTCCCAGACCGCCGATGTTGCACTGGAGGTTCCAGTACGTCATACCGTTGAGCAGCACCCGGCCGGCGATGATGTCGATGGCGCGGTTCAGGGCCGCCACGTCCTCGGCTAGCTGACCGGTGAGTATGTCTGGGGCGGTCTCACGGACGTACTGCCACACCGAGTCGATCCCGGCGTCGGTGGGGTTCTCGCTAAGGCGCAGTAGCTCCAGCGAGATGGCCAGCCGGCCCTCCGGTTCAGAGGCCAAGGTCTCTTCGATGACCGGCAGGAAGTCGGCCGGGCTCAACCCCTCGGGGTCGCCGGACACAACATCCAAGGGCTTGTTCGGGGCGACGGTTCCCGTAGCCAGGTCGAGATGAATGTGCTGGGGCTTCAGGTTCATGGAGGCGGTGATCTTCATGAGCACCATGTGTGCGGCGCCGGCCCGGCGGCTCCCCGGACACACGAAGAGGGGCCCCCAAGGACCCTCTTCCATGCGGCCGGCAGGTGCAGGCCATCCGTTCGCTCATCACCAGCCTAAGCATGCTTAGGGTTATTTGTCAGCCCCCGGTAGCCGATATGACGCGGGACAATTCTCAGTCGTCCGCTCAAGCGAGTCATTGTGCGTGCTAGGTTGGCGGACAAGGCCGCGTTTCAACGGCGGTATCCGACGCTTGGGGGAGAGCGATGGTCCCGAACCACCGGCAGATCATTGGGCTCCTGACCGCCGCCGACCCTGTGTTTCCCGCCGGCCGTTTCGCCACTGATTTCCAGGCCTCGGGGGCGGAGGGGGAACGGGGCAC
>NZ_JBFTHK010000116.1:0-13296 GCF_056394205.1 Arthrobacter sp. 10T413_2
GAGGAGAACAAGGCACATGTCTACTCTTGAGATCAAGGACCTGCACGTCAGCATTGACACCGAGCAGGGCACCAAGGAAATCCTGAAGGGCGTCAGCCTGACCATCCGGACCGGCGAGACGCACGCCATCATGGGTCCGAACGGTTCCGGCAAGTCCACCCTGGCGTCCACCATCGCAGGCCACCCGCGCTACAACGTCACCTCGKGTTCCATCACGCTCGACGGCGAAGACGTCCTCGCGATGAGCGTTGACGAGCGCGCCCGGGCCGGCCTGTTCCTGGCCATGCAGTACCCCGTCGAGGTTCCCGGCGTGAGCATGACGAACTTCCTGCGCACCGCCAAGACCGCCATCGACGGCGAGGCCCCGAAGCTCCGCACCTGGACGAAGGACGTCAAGGCTGCCATGGCGCAGCTGCGCATCGACGCCGACTTCACCCAGCGCAACKTCAACGAGKGCTTCTCCGGCGGCGAGAAGAAGCGCGTCGAGATCCTCCAGCTTGAACTGTTCAAGCCGAAATTCGCGATCCTCGATGAGACCGACTCCGGCCTCGACGTCGACGCACTGAAGGTTGTCTCCGAGGGCGTCAACCGCGCCCACGCGGAAGGCAACATGGGTACCCTGCTCATCACGCACTACACCCGGATCCTGCGCTACATCAAGCCGGACTTCGTGCACGTGTTCGTTGACGGCCAGGTTGTCGAAGAAGGCGGCCCGGAACTCGCMGACCGCCTTGAAGATGAAGGCTACGACCGCTACGCCACGGGCGCCGGAGCAGCCACGATCGCTGCCGCAGACGCTGCAGCACAGGCCTAGTTAGGACTTCACCATGACTGAACTCAATGTGGCCCGCACGGGCCTCGAGGACGTCGAAGAGGCACTCAAGGATGTGATTGACCCGGAGCTCGGGGTCAATATCGTTGATCTGGGCCTGCTCTACGGCCTGAAGTACTCAGACGACGACGGCGCCMTCCTGATCGACATGACGCTCACCACGGCCGCCTGCCCGCTCACCGATGTCATCGAAGAGCAGGTCGGCAAGGCCCTGGACGGGATCGTCGACGACTGGCGCCTCAACTGGGTTTKGATGCCGCCGTGGGGCCCGGAACGAATCACCGAAGACGGACGAGACCAGATGCGCGCCCTGGGCTTCAACATCTAAGTCCCCACCGCCGCATTGGCCTCGGAGACCCAAATTACGACGACGCCGGCCCCGCCTCACTGAGGCGGGGCCGGCGTCATTTAAGCCCGTGCGTTCCCTTTCGGCCCGGTCGGTGATCTGATAAAGGCAACGAGTCCGCCGCGGCACCCTGGCTGCGGACCGGGCATAGTGTCGACAGGAGGCGAACCGGAATGAATGCCACACCAGCACCGTGGCGGGACACGGGCGGCCCGGCCGGCGCGGCGCCGGGGCCGTCCGGCGCCGCCGGGGACTTCGTCGTMKTCGAGGACAGCGGCGAGTTCGACTACTACCGTTCCAGGGAAGACCTGCTGGCGGACTTGGAGTATGTCGGCGAGGCCCCGTGCATCATCGACCGCAACGCCACCTCMTACCGGCTCGAGCTGGACCAGAACCGCCACCTGAAGATGGGGCCGCCCTTGGGACATGTGGAATTCCACTGGCTGCGGCAGGCGCTGGCCGACGCCCGCGAGGTGCACCCCGAAAAACACCGGCTGCAGCGAGCGGACGCCGTCGGACTAACCGAACTCGTGGCCGGACTGTTTGAGACGCTGCAGCTGGAACGCGGGACGGACGCTGAGCTGGGGCTCTGGGGCCTGGAAATCGACGGGCTGTCCACGCGGCGCAACGAACTGGCCGACGTCGACCGCCTCCTGGCCGGGAATGAGCAGCTGGACACGGTCCGGGTGACGGACCCCTTCGGGCATCTTTACCGGCCGGTATGGCACCCGAAGCACCGGCACGTGGGCCACGCCGGATTCCTGAGCTACGTTGAGATCCCGGCCCGGCGCGGAACGCCGGCCCGGTGAACGCGAGGCCGGTGGGCTCCGGCCTTAGGGGTCAGGGCGTCGCCGCCGCAAAGGTGTCGCACTTGTTGATGTCCCCGGTCGTGTAGCCCTGGTAGAACCACTTCTGCCGCTGTGCACTGGACCCGTGGGTCCACGCTTCGGGTGAGACGCGGCCTGTGGCGGCCTTCTGGATGCGGTCATCGCCCACGGCCGAGGCGGCCGACAAGGCATCCTGGAGATCCTTGTCCGTGAGCGGTTCGAGATACGGCTGGCCGGTCTTGGGGTCCGGCTGTGTGGTTGCATAATGTGCCCACAGCCCTGCGTAGCAGTCGGCCTGGAGCTCTACCCGGACCCCGCCTGAAGCGGGGCCCTGCGGATCCTGTTGCGCGCGGTCGAGGTTGCCGAGCAGGTTCTGGACGTGGTGCCCGAACTCGTGGGCCACCACATACTCCTGTGCCAGCGGCCCGCCGGAGGAGCCGAACCGGTCCACGAGTTCCTGGAAKAATCCGGGATCGAAGTACGCCGTGGTGTCTACGGGGCAGTAGAACGGTCCTACCTCGGTGGTCGCGGCGCCGCAGCCGGTGTTGGTCCCGCCGGTGAAGATCACGGCCTTGGGACGCGGGTATTTGGTGTTGTACTGGGCCAGATAGGCCGGCCAGAAGGCGTTCAGGCTGTTGACGGTGCCCGTGATCCTGCAGTCGAGGCGGGCGTCGGCGTCGGCCCCGGTCTGGCAGGCGGGCGCCGACCCCTGACTCTGCGACTGGGGGTCCTGGGTGGTGCCGGCCAGTCCCTCAAGAAGCTGGGGGTTGATGCCGAACAGTGCGGCCAGCAGCAGGATGATGCCACCGCCGATCCCGCCGCCGATCATGGGGCCGCGGCCCATCCMTCGTCGATCCTGGACCTGTGACGGATCCAGCGGGGCGTTGTCATTGAAGCTCATGGAGTCACAATATCCCGCACAAGGGGCGGCGGCGGCCGGCAACGGTAAAGTTGGTGCGATGCCTTTTCTCGACAGACTCCAGCGCTGGGCCGATGACCGCCCCGACGAAACTGCCGTCGTCGTGGCCGGGAATCACCTCAGCTGGTCCGGTCTGCGGGACCAGGCCGCGGCGCTGGTCGCCGCGGCGCCGGCCATCACCGTCTTGTCGGAACACAACTCAACCCGCTTCGCCGTCGCGTTCGCTGCTGCCGTCGCCGGTCAGCGCCAGTGCGCGGTGCTGGACCCCGCCTGGCCGCAGCAGCTGCAGGACGCGATTACCGCCCGAATCGCGCGGACACCGGTTCTGGGGGATGAATCCGGCGCTGGACTGGGAGCCGAGCTGGTTGACGGGCCGCCGGGCACCTCGTTCCTGATCGGCCTGACCTCCGGTACCACCTCGGTGCCTAAGGCGTTTACCCGGTCACGGCGGTCCTGGCAGGAATCGTTCGACGCGTCCATTGAATTCTTCGGCCTGACCCGGGAAGACAAGTCCCTGGCCCCCGGCCCGCTCGCGGCGAGCCTGAACCTCTACGCCCTCGCCGAATGCCTCTACGCCGGTGCGGAGTTCCACACGCTCGACCACTTCGACGTCGGCGCCGCCCACGCGGCCGTCAGCCACGACGGCATCACCCGGCTGGTMCTGGTCCCCACCATGCTCCGGCTGCTCAGCGAGCGCGGCCTGGCCGGCGGGGTCGACGCCGCCGGCATCCGCAGCATCGTCTGCGCCKGCTCCAAGCTGGACGCCCGGACGCTGGAAGCAGCGAGGCGCTGGGCACCCAACGCCACCATCTTCGAGTACTACGGCGCCTCCGAGCTCAGCTTCGTTTCGGGCGCCGGCCTGTGCCCCGGCGAGGCCGTGGAGCCGGGCGGCACGGGGATCGGGAAACCCTTTCCCGGCGTCGATATCCGCATCCTGGACGACCGGGGGGCCGAACTCCCGGACGGCACGGACGGCAACATCTGCGTCCGCAGCGGCATGGTCAGCAACGGCTACCTCTGGGGCGACGACGGCCACGCCCTGCGGTGTTTCGACGGCTKGTACACCGTCGGGGACCAGGGATACGTCTCCGGCGGGACCCTGCACATGCTGGGCCGCCGCTCCGACATGATCGTCACCGCCGGCACGAACGTCTACCCGCACGAAGTCGAAATGGCGCTGGCGTCCGTCCCGGGCGTCGCGGCGGCCGTGGCTGCCGGCATGGCCGACGACCTTCGGGGCCAGCGTGTTGTGGCCGCAGTGGTGCCCTCGCACGGGGCGGTCACCGCCACCCAGCTGAAGGCGGGCATCGATGACGTGCTGGCACGCAATAAGCGCCCTCTCGAATACTTCGCGCTGGCCGAKCTGCCCCTGACCGACCGGGGCAAGATCAGCCGGCAGCTGCTGCTCGACTGGGTGGACCGGAACGATYCCCGGGTCCGGCGCCTTGGCTGAGCGGCGCACGGAGCCCGGGCCGTTGGGAGCCGGTCTGTTGGGAGACGGGCCGGATTCAGCCGGCCGTGCTTCAGGCGGGCTGTCCTTCCCGGGGCTGCTGCCGGAGGACCGGCAGCCGGTGATCATCGCCGCGCGGCGGACGCCGCTCTGCCGTGCCAGCGGCACCCTGAAGAAACTGCGCGCCCACGAGCTCCTGGCCCCGGTGCTGCGCAGCCTGCTCTCCGACGCCGGTGCGGGCCTCACCCCGGACACCGTCACCGACGTCGTGGTCGGCAACGCCGTGGGCGGCGGCGGGAACGTGGCCCGGCTCGCCGCGCTGGAGGCCGGTCTGCCCGTCACGGTGCCCGGCGTCACGGTGGACCGGCAGTGCGGCTCCGGGCTGGACGCGATCGTGCTMGCCTCCCGGCTCGTCGCCGCGGGCGGCAGCGGCGTCTACCTCGCCGGCGGCGTGGAAAGCATCAGCACGGCCCCGCTCCGGGCGCACCGCAACGAGGACGGCAGCGCGGACTACTACAGCAGGGCCCAGTTCGCCCCGCTCAGCCTCGGCGACCCGGACATGGGGGTGGCGGCCGAGAACGTTGCCGCCGGCTACGGCATCAGCCGGGACCGCCAGGACGCCTTCGCGCTCCGCAGCCACCGCCGTGCCCTGGCCGCCGCCGCTGCCGGGCGGTTCGACGGCGAACTCGTGCCGCTGGCCGCGCAGTCCGGGGCCGCCGTGGCCGCCGACGACGGTCCGAGGCCCAGCCTTGGGCCGGCCCTGATGGCCCGCTTCCCGCCCGTGTTCGCGGCCGGCGGCACGGTCACGGCCGGGAACTCCTGCTTTGACGCGGACGGCGCGGCCGCTGTCGTCATTACGTCCGTGGAACGGGCGCGGCAGCTGGGCGCCCCCGACGGGCTCCTGGTGCTGGGAACCGACACGGCAGGGGTGGCGCCGCAACTGCTTGGCATCGGGGCGGCCGCGGCGGCCGGGCGGCTCCTGGCCGCCCACGACMTCACGTCTAAAGACCTGGGCCTGGTCGAATTCAACGAGGCATTCGCCTCCCAGACGCTCGCGTGCCTGGACCAGTTGGGGATCGATCCGGAGCACGCGAACCTCGACGGCGGCGCCCTGGCACTGGGGCACGCCTACGGAGCTTCGGGCGCGGTGCTGGTGACCAGGCTGCTGGCACAGGCCCGCAGGTCCCGGGAGCCCGGCCAGCTCGCMCTGGCYATGATCAGCATCGCCGGCGGCATGGGCACAGCCGCGCTGCTCGGCTACTGCAGCCTGGGCTGACCCTCCCGGGCAACCCCGGGGGACATGCCCATTTTTCGCCGCGGCCGGTGGGCATGCGGGGCTTATGTCCCGTGGCTGCGAGCAACGGAGGACATGTCCATCCTTCGGATCCGGGACATGTTCTGCTCTGACCCCGGCAACGTGGCATGTCCTKCTCCGGCCCCGGAGAAGGGAGATGTCCATTCTTCGGTTTGAAAGGTGGACACTGTGGCTCTATGTCCATTGCTTGCTGCCAGGGGAGGGCATGTCCAACGGGTGTGGGCTCCGGGYGTGGGCCGCTCGGGCACTCAGGGYGGGACATGCCCATTCTTCRGYTTGARGGGCGGACACTGTGGCTCTATGTCCATTGCTTGCTGCCAGSGGAGGGCATGTCCAGTGGGAACGGGGTCCGGGAGGAGTGCCCGGGGCAACCGGCAGGGGACTAGTTTTCCGGGTCCTCGGGCTCGCCCAGGCCACGCGCGGCCAGCGCGTCGCCGGTCTGCCGGGCGAAGGCCACGGTGGTGATGAACACCGGGAGCACCAAAGCGCGGGGGTTGCGSTCGAGTCCGCGGGCCCGGGCGGAGTCGCGGACGTTCAGGTAGGCGTCGGCAACKAACGGGATGCTGCGGAGCATGATGGCAATGGTCAGGGCGAAGCGCTCCGGGTCCGCACCGAAGCGCCGGAACGGCCGGGCCAGGGATGCGACGCCGTCGAGGAGCGCCTGCACCGGGGTAGTGGCGGTGAGGATCGAGGCCGCCACGACACAGACCAGGACGTTCAGGACGATCCGCGCGGCGGTGGGTGCGCCCAGCTGCCACCACTGGAAGACGCCGATCGCCACCAGGACCGGCAGGACCGGGCGCACCGCGCGGAACAGCCGGGCCGGTCCCGMGCCACTGAGCAGGAACAGCCCGCACAGCAGCGCCAGCGCGACGGCGGACACCGCCCAGTCGGAGATCAGGAAGGACGCCATTCCGCACCCGACAACCAGCAGGAACTTCAGCCCCAGCGGCGCCCGGTGGATCAGGGAAGTGCCCGGCGAGTAGGTTGCCAGGAGGAAGCCGTGGCCKCTCACGGCCGCTCCAGCCGGGCCTGCTGAAGGCCGCCCTGCTCCGGCGGCTCCGGCTGAAGCCCGGCCAGCCCGGCACCAGTCCCGGCCAGCCCGGCGCCCCCGGCACCAGTCCCAGGCAGGCCCTCGGGAGGCAGGCCCGCAGCGCTCAGGGCGCGGTAGTGCCGGACGGCCTCGGCCGGACCGCCGTCGAACACCACCCTCCCGGCATCCACCACAAGGAGCCGGTCCATGTCCTGGGCGAGTTCGAGGTCGTGGGTGGACAGGATGACCTGCTGGCGGAGCCCGGACAGCGTGCGCCGCAGGAGTTCGCGATTGCGCAGGTCCAGTAGGGTGGACGGCTCGTCCAGGACCAGCACTTCCGGGTCGACGGCCAGGACGGCTGCCAACGCCAGGAGTTGGCGTTCGCCGCCGGAGAGTTCGTAGATGCTCTGATCCGCGAGGCGCAGGAGCCCGAACCGGTCCAGGACTGTCTCCGCGTGGGCGCGGCGCTCCGGGGTGTTCCGGATGGAGCGCCGCAGGGACAGCTCAACGTCCTCGCGGCCGGTGGGCATGACGAGCTGGGAAAGCGGATCCGTGAAGACAAAGCCCACGCGGCGGCGGACCTCCCGCACGGCGCGGACGGTATCGGCGCCGTCGACTCCTACCGCGCCGTCGCTGGGTGCAATGAGCCCGTTGAGGAGCCGAAGGAGGGTGGACTTGCCCGAGCCGTTCGCCCCGATAATCCCGATGCGCCGTTCCGTGAAGGTGAGGGAAACTTCCTGGAGC
Organism: Arthrobacter sp. 10T413_2; assembly: GCF_056394205.1. Classification (NCBI taxonomy): domain Bacteria; kingdom Bacillati; phylum Actinomycetota; class Actinomycetes; order Micrococcales; family Micrococcaceae; genus Arthrobacter; species Arthrobacter sp. 10T413_2. Next base: position 7,467 of record NZ_JBFTHK010000116.1, read on the forward strand.
AGCGTCTTGGGTTCGGTGCGGCCGTCAACGGACACCCGCACCGAGACCCGGTCCAGGACGATGGTGCTCACGGCCGGGCGTCTGCCGTCCGGACGCGGCGGAGCAGCAGATCCGGGAAGGCCTTGTGCAGGGCCAGGGCGATGCTGACGGCCAGGACGTTCTTGATGATGTCGCCGGGGTAGAACACGAGGTCGGCCAGGAAGGCCTTGGAGAAGTCCAGCTTGGCGTTGACCATCATGCCCAGGATGCCCAGGCCGTGGATGAAGATGATGCTGCTCACCATGGCGGCTGTGAACAGGAGCACGGCGCGGAGTTTTCCGGTCCGGGTGGCGGTGCGTGCGAGCACGACGACGGTCAGCCAGCCCACCGCCGTGGCGGCCAGCAGGAACCCGATGATGTAGCCGGCGGACGGGCCCGCGAGGACGCCCAGCCCGCTGCGGCCGCCGCTGAAGATCGGCAGGCCGGCGAATCCCAGCAGCAGGTAGAGTCCCAGGGCGGCGAAGGCCCGCCCCGGGCCGAGCGCCAGCCCCGTGAGCATGACGGCAAGGGTCTGCAGCGTGATGGGCACGCCGAGTCCGCCAACGGGAATGGCGGCGATCAGCGCGGAACCGGCCACCAGGGCGGCGAAGACGGCGATCAGGCCGAGGTCGGTGGCGTTCCAGCGGCTCCGGCGGCGCGATAGCCCGGTCTTGGCTGTGGCGGGGTGGTCGGTCTGCGTCATGGTGTTCCTGTCGAAGGTGCGGTGCGGTGCATGGCGGCGATGCGGCGCATAACGGAATGGTGATTCCGACTGTACGGCCGCCGTCGTCCGGGTTTTTTGTAGGTGCCCCACTAAGCGGCGGCTCGGATGCTGGAGGGCGCCGCCAACGAATGCCCTCCGGGGTCCGCGCGACGGCCCGCCGCGGCCACGGGTGCCCATGTCACGGAGTCCGGGCGGGGCCGGTAGACTTGTAGAGGCCGTGCTCTTGGCCGACCTGCCCCGGCCCCGCCCAGATTCCACCCGATGTGCCGCGGCATTCCCTGTTGTGAAAGGCCTTAGCTGCATTGATTACCGTCCAGGATCTCKAACTTCGCGCCGGCGCCCGCCTCCTCATGGACCAGGTGAGCTTCCGGATCGACAAGGGAGACAAGATCGGCCTGGTCGGCCGTAACGGTGCAGGCAAGACCACACTGACCCGGGTGCTCGCGGGCGAAGGCCTGCCGGCCGCCGGCAAGGTGACCCGCAGCGGCGAGATCGGCTACCTGCCGMAGGATCCCCGCACCCCGGACATGGAGCAGCTCGCACGGGACCGGATCCTGTCMGTCCGCGGCCTGGACGTCGCCGTCGGCAAGCTCCGCGTGGCGCACGAAGAGATGGCCAGCGAGGACGCGGCAGTCCAGCGCAAGGCGATGAACCGCTACGACCGGCTGGAATCCGAATTCCTGGCCGCCGGCGGCTACGCGGCGGAAGCTGAGGCCGCGGCGATCTGCTCGAACCTCGCCCTGCCGGACCGCCTGCTGAACCAGCCGCTGAAAACCCTGTCCGGCGGCCAGCGGCGCCGCGTGGAGCTCGCGCGCATCCTCTACTCGGATGCCGAGACCATGCTCCTCGATGAGCCCACCAACCACCTCGACGCCGATTCCATCTCCTGGCTCCGTGAGTTCCTCAAGAACCACCAGGGCGGCCTGATCGTCATCAGCCACGACACCGAACTGCTCGAAGCAACGGTGAACAAGGTCTTCCTGCTGGACGCCAACCGCGCCCAGATCGATTTCTACAACATGGACTGGAAGCGCTACCTCACCCAGCGCGAAACCGACGAGCGCGCCCGCAAGCGTGAACGCGCCAACGCGGAAAAGAAGGCCCAGGTCCTCATGGACCAGGCGAACAAAATGCGGGCCAAGGCCACCAAGGCCGTCGCCGCGCAGAACATGGCCAAGCGCGCCGAACGGCTCCTCGGCGGCCTCGAAGCCGTCCGTGAAAACGACCGCGTGGCAGCCCTGCGCTTCCMGGACCCCTCGCCCTGCGGMAAGACCCCGCTCACCGCGGACGGCCTCAGCAAGTCCTACGGCTCGCTGGAAATCTTCACGGACGTCGACCTCGCGATCGACCGCGGCTCCAAGGTGGTCATCCTGGGGCTCAACGGTGCCGGCAAGACGACGCTGCTGCGCATGCTCGCCGGCGTCGACAAGCCGGACACCGGCGAAGTGATTCCCGGCCACGGCCTCAAGGTGGGCTACTACGMCCAGGAGCACGAGACGCTCGACGTCGACCGCACCGTCCTGCAGAACATGCGCTCGGCCRCCCCGGACATGAACGATTCCGAAGTCCGTGGCATCCTGGGCTCGTTCCTGTTTTCCGGGGACGACGTCGACAAACCCGCCGGGGTTCTCTCCGGCGGCGAAAAGACCCGTCTGGCCCTGGCCACCATCGTGGCCTCGAGCGCGAATGTGCTGCTCCTCGACGAGCCCACCAACAACCTGGACCMGGCCAGCCGCTCCGAAATCCTCGGTGCGCTGCGCAACTACACCGGCGCAGTGGTGCTGGTGAGCCACGATGAGGGCGCCGTCGAGGCGCTCAACCCGGAGCGGGTCGTCCTGCTTCCCGACGGCGTCGAAKACCACTGGAACGAAGACTACCTGGACCTGATCACGCTGGCGTAAAGCCCTAACGGACGGGCATCTCCACCGCGCCCGTGATCCGGTGCAGTTCTTCGTAGCTGATCGAGAACATCGAATTGTGGTCGCCCGCCCCTGCCCAGAGCACGGGGTGGGCCGCCAGTGATTCGTCCAGCAGCGTCCGGATCTTCTCCGGATKCCCCACGGGAGCCACACCGCCGACTTCCTGACCGGTGTGTTCCAGGACGAATTCAGGTGAGGCGCGGCGGATCTTCCCTGCGCCCAGTMGCGCCGAGACCTTGCGGACATCGACCCGGGCGGCGCCGCTGGCCAGGATCAGCAACGGCGTGCCGTCGAGGTCGAACACGAGGCTGTTGGTGATCGCCGCGACGTCGCAGCCCAAGGCGGTCGCGGCGGCGGCCGCCGTCGGGACCTTCGACTCAAACACCGTGACGGTGTCCTCGGCGCCCAGTGAGGTCAGCGCGTGCTTCACCCGGGCCACCGGCTCCGGAATCAAGGCGGCCACGTCTCAGTAGCCCTGCGCGTCCAGAATCGCGTCTTCCTCTTCCTCCGCGGTCGCGTTCTTCCGCTTGCGGGGGACGGGACGACGCCGGGCCACCGGGCCGCTGGAGTGCAGGAATCCGCCGTTGGCGGCCTCTGCTTCCGCGTCCTCCGCGTCAATGGCGGCGTTACGGGCYTGCTGCCGGGCCGCATAGCCGAATCCGACGAACATCAGCACGCCAAAGGCGAACCACTGCAGGGAATAGGAGAGGTGGGTTCCTTCATCGGTGGACGGTTTGGGGAACGGGAAGGGCATGGCCTGCACCGAGGGGGACTCCGAGGCAAGTTGTCCGTAGGCGCCCCTGAGCAGCGGATATCCCAGTTGCGTGGAATAGGTCGAGAGATCGATCGAGGCCAGCTGGCCGTCAGGGGCGCMGCGCTGGAGCTCGGGCTCGCCGGCTTTGAGGCGGGCAACCACCGTCACGGGTCCCTGCGGCGGCGCGGGCACAGAGTCGGGCCGGCCCGGCGTGTTGTTCCCGATCGGCAGCCAGCCCCGGTCGATCACCACGGTTTCGCCGGACTCGAGCCTAAGCGGCACCACCACCTCGTACCCGGGCTGGCCGTTCAGCGGCCGGTTGCGGACGACGCGCTGGCCGGCGGCGTCGTAGCTGCCCTTGAGTTCMACCTGGGTCCACTCGCGCTCCGGATCGAGTCGGCTGAACTGGTCCCGGACGGCGGAGAAGGGCACCGGTGTGGCGGAGTAATTGGAGACCACCCGGTTGATTTCAGCCAGTGTCTCGGCGCGCCGGTCCATCTGCCACCGGCCAAGCCCCACGCAGGCTGCGGCGAAGATCGCGGCGAGCAGCAAGTACCCCAGCCACTTGCTGGAGAAAAGAAAGCGGTACATTCAGCCGATCCTGCCTGACGGGTCCAGGGGCGCAGTCGTGTCAACGGACGGGGTCGCTTCGAGGGCCAGTGTCTCTTTCCACAGCCCGCGGGTCTGGAGATAGTCCTCGAGCCAGGCACGGTGTTCACCGCACGCCAGCCAGATCTTGCGCMGCTCCGGGGTGTGGATCTTGGGGTTGTTCCACAGGAGCTGCCATTCCGCCTTCTCGCGGCAGGCCTTCCGCGAGCAGACGGTGCCGGGGGCCGCGACGGTGCCGCCGCCGCTCCCGGCCAGGTCAAAGAGGTTCATGAAGCCGCCCGTCCGTGGGTGTMGTCGTCGTTCTCATCATCGATCAGTTCGCCTTGCAGCAGCGTCACGCCGGCATCATCCGCGTCGCCAGCTCCGGCGGGCGCGGACGCCTGGCCCGGGTCTGCGGCGGCCGGGGCGTCCAGCTCCACCTGCGGCACATAGTCYAGGAGGGAATCGCTGTGGATCTCCGCCTTGTCGCTGCCGTTGGCGATCACCACCGCAACCCACGGCAGGAACACGGCCCCCAGGACGGGAAGGAGCTTGAACCAGCCGTCCACGACGAAAATGAGGATCAGGCAAACCATGCGGATCCCCATGGCGATCGCGTATTTGATCATCCGCTGGCGCATCTCATCCGAGTGCGCGGCAGCGGCGTCGGTAATGCTGTGCACCTCAGTGCCGCCGGACTCGGCGTCCGGCCTCCCGGGCACAGGAACACCGGGTCGGTTTTTGAGTGTCACGGCTGTTAGATCACGCTCCCAAGGCTTACTCCGATTCTCTCACCATCGGCGGAGCCGCCCAAACGGATGCGAACCGGACGCTAAGATCGGAGGCAGGAAAAATCCAGCCCCCAGCGCGGCCTTCCCTGCCGCAGAATTCCGGAKCCCCGCATGTCTGAAACACCCACCACCGGCCGCAGCGTTCTGATCACCGGCGGAAACCGGGGGATCGGCCTGGCCATCGCCGAGTCCTTCCTGGCCAACGGCGACAAGGTCGCAGTGACCTTCCGCAGCGAATCTCCCCTGCCCGAGGGCATCCTCGGCGTCAAGGCAGACGTCACGGATGAAGCCTCGGTTGACGCCGCGTTCGCCGCCGTCGAAGCCGCCMACGGCCCCGTCGAGGTACTCGTTGCCAACGCCGGCATCACCAAGGACACGCTCCTGATGCGCATGAGCGAAGACGACTTCACCTCCGTGCTCGACACCAACCTCACGGGCGCCTTCCGCGTCATCAAGCGCGCGTCCAAGGGCATGATCCGGGCGCGCAAGGGCCGCGTGGTCCTGATCTCCTCGGTCTCCGGCATGTACGGCGCGCCGGGCCAGATCAACTATTCGGCCTCCAAGGCCGGCCTCGTGGGCATCGCCCGTTCGCTGACCCGCGAGCTCGGCGGCCGCGGCATCACCGCGAACGTGGTGGCACCGGGCTTCATCAACACCGACATGACGGCCGAGCTGCCCGAGGCGACCCAGAAGGACTACCTGACCAAGGTTCCCGCCGGGCGCTTTGCCGAGGCCTCCGAGGTCGCCAATGTCGTTCGCTGGATCGCCAGCGACGAAGCTTCCTACATCTCCGGTGCGATTATTCCGGTCGACGGCGGCCTCGGCATGGGCCACTAAGCCCCGCCGACGCCGGCGCACGGCCGCCTCGCGCGCACCGGCCGTGCCGGTCGCGGCGGGCATAGCGGGCGACGGCGGCATCCGCCGTCGCCCGCTGCCGTCTGCTGGCGGCCGCCTCCATCCCCGGGACGCCCGCCTGACTCGTCGACGCCGGGCCTTTTTGCCCTTGGCAGTGCGGGCCCGGGAGCGTGTAATGGGC
>NZ_JBFTHK010000117.1:0-13096 GCF_056394205.1 Arthrobacter sp. 10T413_2
GCCTTCGCCTGCAAAGGGAAGGCCGTCCGGCAGGGTGGGTGATCAGTTGGCCGGTGCGTAGGACGAGAGCAGAGGGTAGGCGTTCGTGCCGGCGAACTCCACCTGCTTGATCTTCTTGGTGTTGTAGCCCTGGTTGGTGAGGGCCTCATAAAGCGGGATCATCCAGCCGGATTMCACGAGCCGGGTGTTCAGCTTGGTCAGTGCAGCCTTTTGCGCGGCGTCGTCCTTCGCGGCGGCAGCCTCACCGGTGGCGGCGCTGAGCTGGTCGTCCGTGGCCTTCTGGACGTTGGTGAAACCGCTCAGGATCGCGCCGTACATCAGGCMCACCGGGTTGTCCMAGCTCAGCGGCGCGTAGCCCAGCGGAGTGGTGGCGACGGCGGCAAACGCCTCGTCCGTCGACGTCGCCATCTTGACCTGCATGGTGATGCCGACGGCGGCAAGATCCTTCTGGACGGCCTGGAGGTCGGTCTGCGTGGTGGCGCTCGCAACGATGGTGAATTCAAAGCCGTTGGCGTAGCCCGCCTCGGCCAGCAGGCTCTTGGCCTTGGCGGGGTCGTAGGCGAACTGMGTGTTCAGCGCCTCCGTGAAGCCGGCCGAATCCTTGGGCAGCGCGTTCCACGCCGCGATGTCGCCCTTGTGGAGKGCATCGACGAGGGCCTGCCGGTTGATGKCGTACTGGAATGCCTGGCGGACTTTTTCGCTCGCGAAGGCCGGCGACGTCTTGCCGGTCTTATCGAAGGAKATCATGGTGTTCACCGTGCCGCCGATCTGGGAGACACCCACGCCCTTGGACTTGGCGAAGTMAACAGTCGGTGACGTCAGCTGGGCGACGTCCACCTGGCCGGAGACGAGGGCATTGGCGCGGGCCTGCGGATCCTGGATGACGCTGAAGACGATCTTGCTGTAGGGGTATTTCGCGGCGTCGGTGCCCTTGTCGTTCTTCTGCAGGACGTATTTGTTGCCCTTCACGGTGGACGCGTCCAGGGTGTACGGGCCGGAGCCGTCCGGCTTGGCGGCGAGGCTTGCTGTGTCAGCGGCCCCGGCCTTGCCGACGATCATGCCCAGGGTGGAGGCCAGGTTCTTTTCGAAGCCGGGCTGCGCCTTGGCGAACGTCAGGGACACCTGGGTGGGGCTGACGACGTCCACGGAGGTGACTTCCTGGGCGCCGCCCTTGGCGATGGCCGAGTACGCCGAGAGCGCGGGATCCGTGCGGCGGTCGAAGTTGGCCTTCACCAGCGCGGCGTCCAGTGTGGACCCGTCCGTAAACGTCACGCCCTGCTTGAGCGTAAGGGTCAGTACGGTGTTGTCGGCGTTGTAGCTGAAGCCGGTTGCCAGCCCCGGACCAACAGAGCCGTCCGCCTGGAGGGTCATGAKGTTGTCGTAGAGGCCTTCGAAGAACTGCCGCTGGGCGTCGGAGACCCGCAACGGGTCGAAACCGAAGGACGCACTGTCACTCTCGACGCCGATCGTMAGGGTGCTCTTGTCAACGGCGGAGGCCGCCTGGCCGGAGCCGCCGCAGGCAGTCACGGAGCTGAGCAGCAGGACACCGGCCAGAACGGCCGCGCTCCGTCGGGCGGTGGGGTTCAGAAGTTTCATGTAGTGCGCCTTCGCATTCTCTCTAAAACAACGGGATAGTCGACATCTGGTGTGGGGGCCGGCGTAGTGCGGACCGGCCCAGCGTTGGCGGTCCGGCGGCTATGCCTTCCGGGCCCTTCCGTCAGATGTGCTCGGGTGGGCCGGCTCCATCAAGAGTCGTCGGCAGACGCAAGGCCGTCACATGTGAATTTCATTGGTTGAAACACTATTGTGGTGAGCGTCACTGGCGACGAAGAAGGAACGATGACGAATGACGGCACCCGCGGACAGGCTAACCACCGCTGAAAAACCCGCCGCTGCGCGCGGCAAGCGCCCCAAGCAGGGCGAACCGGTGATCGACCGGGCCCTCAGCCTGCTCGCTGTCTTCACGGACCGCCGTCGGGCGCTGACCTTGTCCGAGCTGGCGCGCTACGCCGAGATGCCCGCCCCCACGGCGCTGCGCCTCATCGCCCGCCTGGTCGCCTGGGGCGCCTTGGAGCGGCTCGATGACGGCCGTTACGTCGTKGGCGTCCGGCTGTGGGAAATAGCGTCCCTCTCCCCCAGGGGCCATGGCATCCGCGAAATCGCTCTGCCCTACCTGGAGGACCTCTTTTCCGTGACCCGGCATCACGTGCTGCTGGCCGTGCGGGACAAGAACGAGGCCGTCCTGATCGAGCGGCTCTCCTCCAAGCAGGCCACGGAAGTGGCCTACCGGGTGGGCGGCCGGCTCCCCCTCCGCTCCACCGCCGTCGGCCTGGTGCTGATGGCCGGCGCGGACGCCGCATTCCAGGAAAAGATCCTGAAGGAGCCGGCAGCGACCGAACCGGGCGTCGCCGCCATGCCGGAAGGCCAGCTGCGMCGCACCCTCTCCGACGTCCACCGGACCGGCATTGCCATGATCCGCCGCTCCGCGCCGTCGCTGACCGTGTCCGTGGCCGCCCCCGTCTTCGACGCCCAGGGCGCCGTGGTGGCCGCCCTGTCCATCGTGGTTCCGGACGGCACCACCCCGCCAAATGTCCTGGCTCCGGCCGTGATGGCMACCGCCAGAGCGGTATCGCGAAACCTTGGCTTCCGGACGGCCCTGGCCGACGACGTCCGCACCTTGTCCGAGGGCTGAACGTCCCCGGCCTTCCAACCATTGGAAGTGCCGGTGCGGCGCGCGGCAAGCGGTCCCTAGCGTAGGGACTCCCGGCGCAAGGAAATCCGGGCATGAGATATTCAGCGACGGACGGAGCAACGGTGGTTGGCAGTGAAGTCGGGACGGGCCAGCCGAGKACCTCCTCAGGTGCCGCCGCCCCCGTCATTCCCGGATTCTTTCCGGATCCCACGATTTGCCGCGTGGGCGGCGACTACTTCCTGGCCACCTCAAGCTTCGAATATTTTCCAGGGGCACCCATCTTCCACAGCCGGGACCTCGTCACGTGGGACCAGATCGGCAATATCCTCACGCGTCGGAGCCAGTTCGCCGCCGGCGACGGGCGCGCTTCCGGTGGAATTTTTGGATCCACCCTCCGGCATCACAACAACAAATTCTGGTTCGTGACCACCAACATGAGCGATTTCGGCGGCGGCCATCTGTTGATGCACGCCGAAAGTGCGGCCGGCCCGTGGAGCGACCCTGTCCAGATCACGGGGACGTTGGGCATCGACCCTGACATAGCGTGGGACAGCGCCGACAACTGCTACCTCACCTGGGTCGGCTTCGGTCCCGGCGAGAACGAGTCCGGCATTGTCCAGGCCCTGCTGGATCCGCAGACCGGCCGGCTCCTGGAACGCCCTAGGAAGCTCTGGCAGGGAACCGGCCTTGCCTATCCGGAAGGTCCCCACTTGTATCAGGCGGGCGGCTGGTGGTACCTGATCCTGGCCGAGGGCGGCACGGAACGCGGCCATGCCGTCTCCGTCAGCCGGAGCAAGGCACCGGGCGGCCCCTTCGAACCTCATCCGGACAATCCGGTCTTCAGCCACCGCAGTACTGCGGCCATGGTCCAGAACGTGGGCCACGCCGACCTCGTCGAGACAGTCGACGGCGCCTGGGCGGCAGTCTATCTGGGCGTGCGCCCGCGCGGCAGTGTTCCGGGATACCACGTCCTGGGCCGCGAAACGTTTGTGTCCGGCATCGTATGGGAACAGGGCTGGCCGCGTTTCGATGAGGACCGCTATCAGGTTCCCGCCGGCGACACCTCGTTCTCCGATGACTTCTCCGGCGACCTTCCGCACATGCGCTGGATTGCACCCGGAACAGACCTCGCCTCGTTCACCGCCAAACTTGCCGCCGGCATGCAGATCATAGGCGCCGGCACTGCCACGGCGACGGCGCCCCTCATGGCAACGAGGGTGCGCGACTTTGAGTGGAGCGGGCKGGCCACGGTGCGCCCCTCTCCGGAGGCGGTGGTGAGGCTCGTGCTCAGGGTGGACGATTCCCACTGGTATGCCGTCGAGGCCGGTCAGCGCCATATACGGGCGGTGGCGCGGATCGGACCAGTGCATCAGGAGATGGGAATGGCGGCATGGGATCCGTCCGCGGGTTCCCTGCAGCTGGAGATTTCCTGCACCGACGCGCCTGGTGCCGGGCAGCCGGGTAAGAACGCCGGCCCCGATGAAGTCTCCCTCGGTTTCCGGCAGGGTGGGCGCTTGAGCACCCTTGCCCGGCTGGACGGCCGGTACTTGTCCAGCGAGGTCGCCGGAGGTTTCACGGGCCGTGTGATCGGAATATCGGTCACTGGGGGCAGTGCCGTCATCGAACKGTTCGACTACACCGCGAGACGTCCGATGCTTTGAAAGATGCCTTGACATGGCTGGTGGCGAAGTCTACGACTGGCCTTATCGAGTCCCACCCACCAGCCTAGGAGTAGCTATGGAAACCGCGCCCTACGGAGTCGTGCACTTTTTCCCKGGAGGCACCAAGGAGCAGTACGAGGCGTCGATTGCCGCCGTCCATCCCGGGGCGGGGCTCCTGCCGGAAGGTCAGATCTTCCACGCCGGCGGCTCGTCCGCGGGCGGCTGGACGGTCATGGCAGTCCATGAATCGAAGGAGAGCTGGGAGAAATTCAGGGACACGATCCTCATGCCCCGGATGCAGGCGGGCATTGAGGGCGGCTTCGCCTCGCCGCCCGAAGAGACTGTCGTCGAACTCTACAAGGTCATGCCCTAGCATCAAGCAGCGCGGGGCACCCCCGGCGCGGCCTTTCCTCGCCGGTCAACGGGCCTGTGCAGCCGCTTTCGGACGAACCACCAGGACCGGGCACGGGCAGTGGTTCGCCACCTGGGAGGAAACCGAACCGATGTGCAGGCCCGCAAAACCACCGTGGCCGCGGGCGCCAATCACCACCAGATCGGCTTCCTGCGCCGCCGCCAGTATCGCCGACGCGGCGGAGTCGTTCTGGACGGTCCGCGTCACCACGTTTACGGCGTCCGCGGCGTCCGCGGCCTGTGCGGCCGCCGCGCTGATCGCCTCAGCCTGYTGCTGCGGAGATTCCTCGGCCACGATTTCCCCTGCCGCTGTTTCCAGCAGTGCCGGATACCACGACATCGGTGCTTTATTCCAGACCGTCACTACGCGCAGTTCCGCATCACGGAACCGGCACTCTTCAATGGCCCATTCCAGGGCGGCGTGCGATTGTTTCGAGCCGTCAAACCCGACCACAATTACAAAGGGGTCCACATTTGTCATGATTCCAGACTTTCACCGCCGATTAACGGCGCCTAGAGCCCTCTGGCCCGTCTCGTCAGAGAACTAGTTTCCTCTTGATCTGCTCGCCCCAGTGACGGCGGACTATTCAGTGACGTCAGCCCGAAACGCGAACTGCGCTGCAGCGTCGGCCCGCTATTCTCTGACAGCTACAACAAGTGTCAAACCCTCACCCAATCGCAGCCTCATCCAGCCCGGGTGAAATTCCTGATGACCGGACCGCCGGCCCGGGGGTTCAGACGATGCCGCGCTTGGCGGCCGTCTTCAGTGCATCGCGCCGGCTTCCGGCCCCGAGTTTGCGGTAAATTGACCGTTCGTGGGTCTTGACCGTGTTGACCGAAATGTACAGCGCCTCCGCAATTTCAGCGGCGGTCATGATGGACCGCATATAGGCAAGAACTTCGCGTTCGCGCTCGGTCAGATTCCAGTACGACTGTTTCCGAAGGCGCGTCTCGCCCTGTGCGTCACGTGCCATCAGCGCTGCGATGAACGACTCATGGGCCGTACCCCAGACAGCGTGTTGCACGAGCAGATCGGCGAGTTCCTCCCGCCGCTCAGCGAATGGCCGCAGGACTGATTCGGGTTCTGCCCTGCGGACTGCATGTTCAAGCCGCTCGTGTGCGGCCGCGGTATCACCCGTCCTGTGGGCCAGGAGCGCCTCGGTCAAGCTGAGGCGCGTGTCGATGTAGGAGTTCCCACGACGATCAGCCAATGACTCTGCACAGTTTTGAGCTGCGGTGAACTCCGTTCCGCGACGCAGCAATTCCGCCAGCAACGTGTCAGCCAATGCCCCGTGCCCTCCGGCGCCCAGGGGCTGAACCATCTCCAATGCACCGGCGAGGTCGCCCTTGGCTTCGGCAACCTTCGCCACGGCGACGGAGTACAGGGCGTTCCACGACACGGCGTACAGTCCACGTCCGTGAAAGGACTCCAGCGCCGCGCTGGAATCGGCAAGTCGCGTCAGATCGCCGGTGGCACACTCAACCAGAACCCGATAGATGGCACTGAGCCGCCCGGACGGGTGGAGCTCGCTGCCCAATCGCTGGGCCTTCACAAGACAAGTCCGCGCAGCTTTCAGCTCGTCATTCCAATAGCACGCGATGCCGCGTGCCAGCCACGCCGGCGCTATCCGTTCGTGCGAACCCCAGCCCAGCGCGTCTGCCCGCCCTAGCGCCGTTGTTGCTAGTTTCTCGGCGCTCATCAGGTCACCGGCTGCTGCGAACGCCAACGCGCGGTCCGACTGGGCGCCGATATCTATCGCGTCGAGATGCTCCGCGCTGCTGGCACCTCCGGCCGATTGGAGCAATGCGATAGCGAATTCGCCGCTGCGGTGCAGCCGGAACTCGGCCTGGGCCAGCAAGAAGAGTCCCGTCGGGCCGGCGGCCGAACGTCCACCGTCCGAAATGTCTTTGGCCGGCCTGCCACCATCTGCCAGGGTGGCACGCAGATCCGGTCGTCCGCCGTCGGGCAACGGTTCAAAAAGGGCACGGCAACTGTCCAGCCGCCGCCGGCGAACTGCATCCAGGACGTAGGTCCTGGACAGTGCCCGTTGGGCGAGCTCAGATGCGGCGGTGGCGTCGCCGGAGAGGGCACGGCAGACCGATCTGATCATCAGGATTTCGGGATMCTCGCTCCACGGAGTCGGGAGGTCACGGCATAGCCGTTCGAGGGTTTGGGCGTCATTTCCCAGCACGAACTCGAGCCAATGCGCGCCGAGCGACATGACCGCCTGCCGGGGTGCACGCCCTTGCAGCGCCTGGGCCACGCACTCGACGACGTCGGTGTCCTGGTAGTGCCGCGCCGCCACGCGGTGCAGGCGCTCGGCAAGCAGGGGGTCCCGCCGYTCCAGTAGTCGGCGGCACTGCGCCGCGAAGAGGGCGTGCCAGCGGTACGCCGATTCGCCGCCGGGGTAATCATGTTCCTCGATGAAGAGACCATTGCGGAGGCATTCTTCAAGCAGAACGCCGCCGTGGGGACGGCCGTAGAGTTCGACGGCGAGGCGCCGGTCCAACCAGTCGCACGTGGTGGCCCTCAGGATKAATTCAGCCAGCGGCGCTTCAAGCTGGTCGAGGATCTCTTCCGCGACATAATCGGCCAGGGGTATGTGCGTGGGCGCGGCGGCCGGCGGGCTGAGCGCCACATTGCGGGACTGCGCCAAAGAGACAAGGCTGGCGTGGACGGCGACCGGCCAGCCGGCAGTCGCTTTCCAKAGGGATCCGGCGTCAAACGGCGTATCTTGTCCGAGGGAACACGCAAACTGGGAAACTTCCTCCCGCGTGAAGGCGAGTTCGGCGGCGCGCAGCTCACCGAGGCCCTCTCCATAACGGAACCTTTCCAGCTGGATGGCGGTATGGCCCCGCCCCGAGAGGACCAGCCGCAGTGAGGGCGGTGCCGACGCGGCAAGAACCCCGACAATTCCGTTCGACAGCCCCGGCCCGGCCAAGTGGACGTCGTCGATCACCAGGACGATCGGCTCAGTGAGGTGCTCGAGTGCTCCTAGGAGAAGATCGTAGGAGGCGGTCCGGTCATGGGCCTGGCCCAGGTCAAGAGCCAGCAGGGCGTCGTTGCCAGGCAACGGCATTTTACTGGCCGCCGATTGAATCGCTCCGACGACGCCATGAAACAGCCGTGCGGGCTGGGTATCGAACCGGTCGAGGGACAGCCAGGCGCACGGCAGATCGCATTTGCGGACCCAGTCGCCAAGGAACGTCGATTTGCCATAGCCTGCTGGGGCTGCGACGAGAGTCAGGCGGTKAGAATCGGCGGCCGCGGACAAGGCGTTTTCCAGTCGTGGACGCTCCAACGCTCCGAGACCGCGCAGAGGCGGCCGGATCTTGAACTGCGGGCCAGGCACCCATCCCGCATTTTGCATGTCTCCCACGTTTCACATGCTAGGCGGGCCCAAATAGGCCCCAACAGGGCGCAAAGACCCCTTGTGGGTTTCCCCAGGGCGCGGCTTTAGGCCGATCAACACCGCCCAAGTGCGGCCCGGCACGTATTGTGCGGGCGGGGGTATCATCAGTCATGGCGTCGAAGCACGGCGGCCAGACGGACCCGGTTTTCCTCCACGACCTCGATAAGGCCAGCCGGAGGAAGGTCATTATTTCCGCGGTAGCGCGTCTGGTCGCATTTACGGTAGTGGTCCTCACGCTTTACTTCGTTTTTCCTATCAGCGGCTTCAACGACGATAATCCCGCGGCCGCGTGGATTCGGCTTGCTGCAATCGTGGTGGTCTTTTTGGCGACGCTGATCCTCCAATTGCGGATGATCCTCACGGCACATATCCCCCAGGTCCGGGCGGCCGTGGCCGTTGTCGAATCCGTTCTGATGTTCTTGTGCCTCTTCGCCTTGCTTTACACGTCCATGTCGACAACTGACCCTTTGTCCTTTAGCGAACCCCTCAACAGGACTGACGCCCTGTACTTCACCACTTCCACATTTGCCACCGTCGGGTTCGGCGACATTACTCCGACGACTGAACTGGCGCGGGCCGTGGTATCGGTGCAAATGATTGCTGATCTGGGCGCTCTGCTATTAATCGCGAAAGTMGCCTTCTTCGCGGCCGGCCGACGCCTGGGCCRCTGACTTGATTTCGCCGGCGTCATCACCCGGAAGGGATGATGCCGGGACGTTGGGCTGACATTCTGCGGGACATACGCGCGGGATCTGATGCAGCCGGCGCCGTCGCGTTCTAGCCACGCCTGGTTCCGGTTCGCCGGTCACCATGACGCTGCACCGGCAGCCCTGCAACCCAAGGCGGCCAGCCTGAGTGCGGAGTGACAGATCACCCTGTGTGGGTGGGGTTGGGCCAGCGCGCGGAGTGGACAATCAAAATTGTCACGAGTGCCCAACCGTGGCCGGCTGTGACAACGGGCCGGCGCGACGAGTTGCTACAGAGGCGGAGCCCGTCATGTCCCTCCACGATCAGTCCCCGAGCCCCAGCAGCCCGGAACAGGAAGAAATACTGCGGCTCCGGGCGGAGGTCGCCCGGTTGCAGCGCGAGCGGGACGACGCCAGGACGGCTCCCCCCAAGCCTCACCGAACGCATCCTGGGCTGGCTCGACGGATCGTGGCCATAGTTCTGGTGGTCCTGACTGCCGTGTTCGCCATCGGCGCGGTGCCGGCCCTCTACCTGCGCAGCGAAGTCCTCGACACCGATCACTATGTGGCCACCGTGGCACCGTTAGCCTCGGACCCCGCGATCCAGGCAGAGATCGCCGACAAGGTGACTCAACAGATCACCGACGCGGTGGACATCGAGGCCATCACCAGKGATGCCTTGAACGAACTCAGCAAGACGGCGCCGCGTGTGGCTGCGGTGGTCACCGGGCTGGCCCCGGTGATTGCGGAGCAGACGAAGAACCTCATCCATACCGCCGTCTCCAAGTTCGTGGCCACTCCGCAGTTTCAGGATCTTTGGATCCAGGTGAACCGGGTGGCGCATCAGAGTCTGGTGAACCTGGCCACGGGAAACACTGGCGGCACCGTCAGCATTGACCAGAGCGGGACGGTGACGATTTCCACCAAGGAGATCATTGCCCGCGTCAAGACACTCCTGGTCCAGCAGGGGGTCGGCATCGCCKAGCGGATACCGGAGGTTGACGCGCAGATCGCACTGTTCCAGTCGCCTGAACTGGTCCGGGCCACCACGGCGATCAGGACGCTGGATCAGACGGCCCCCATACTGGCGTGGCTGACGGTCATCAGCGCCGTTGGTGCAATAGCGGTGGCCCCGCGCGGCCGGAGGCGCAGCACTACCAGCGGCGTCGGTTTGGCCGTTGCAGTGGCCATGGCATTGCTGGCGCTGGGACTTGTGATTGGGCGGACCATCCTGCTGAACTCAATCCCGCCGGACACCGTCTCCCCGGCGGCGGCTCAAAGCCTGGTTGAGACACTTCTGGTACCTCTGCGGACCAGTGTTCGTTTGGTCTTCGCCGTGGGGCTCCTGATTGCATTGGCAGCCTTCCTGACCGGACACTCGCGGCCCGCGGAGTTTGTCCGCCACGGTCTGGCGACCGCGGGAGACTACATCAACGGGAAAGTCGGCGCCGGCCAGGTCAAGCCTTGGCAGCTCTGGCTGGCTCATTACCGGCGGATCCTGGACTCCGTCATCATCGGAATAGCGGTGCTGGTGCTGATCTTCTGGCAGGACCCGACGGCGGCTGTCGCCATCTGGACGGCGGTATTTGCCGTCCTGGCCGTTCTCCTGGTTGAGCTGCTCTGCCGCCCCGCAGTTGCTCCGGCCGCCGAACCCGTCGTCGGAACGGGCGCCGGGTCCGTCAGCGTCGGTGCCGGAGCCGCGCTCGCACCCAAGCCCGTCAGCGAACCAGGCGCCGGACCCCTGAGTTCCGGTGCCGAGCCCGGACCCGGCCCCGCCAGTGGATCGGTGACCGCGGGCGGTCCCCCTGAAAAGTTGAATCCCACCCTTCCCATCCCCAGGAAGACTGACTCCCCCGAGGACTGACGTCTGGTGAGGACGTACGCGTGACGGGTGCGCGGCATTGCGTGGCTCGGCGGGGCCAACCGCTTGCTGATCCTGTCAGGGGCAGGGAGCCGACTCAGGCGGTTGCGGGCGAGAACGGGAGCAGGTCTTCCCCGCCGCCGTGCACCACAACGCACGTTGACTCCGGGACTTCCCGCCACGCTCCGACCAGGTCCCCCAGCGGCTCGGAGACCACCAAGCGCGTGTCGTCGGAGAGGGCGTGGAGCATCGGGTTGTCCGGGTACTGGGCGCGGAGCATCGAGACGTCGGTGCTGTGGAACAGCGACCGGGACCGGCCTTCGCTCGAGTAGMGGAACGCCCACGTGGTGTCGCCGTCGGTGGTTGCCACCGTCATCTGAATCGGGTGCTCGATGCCATGGCGCCGGCCGACGTCTTMAATGAGCCCCACCGCGGCAGCGACGGCCGAAGGCGGGTCCTTCTCGAGGCCGAAGGTGAGCGCCAGGAAGAAGAACAGCTCGGAGTCCGTGGCTCCTTCGATCTGCGGAAAGAGCGAGGGCTCGACGGCCATGGCGAGGTCTCGTTTCACGGCCGGAAAGTCCTTGAGGAGCCCGTTGTGCATCCACAKCCAGCGGCCGTGGCGGAACGGATGGCAGTTCGTCTGCTGGACTGCCGAGCCGGTGGAGGCTCGGATGTGCGCGAAGACCCGGMCTGCCGATGCCTGGGCGGACAGTTCGCGAAGGTTACGGTCGTGCCAGGCCGGCTCTGTACTGTGGAACAACCCGGGATACGGCTCTGAGCCGTACCAGCCGACGCCGAAGCCGTCCCCGTTCGTGGTTTCAACTCCCATGCGTGCATGTTTGCTCTGCATCACGAGCGAGTTGGCGGGTTTGTACAGAAGCTCCTCAAGCCTCACTGGTGACCCCGAATAAGCTAGCCAACGGCACATGGCATCCTCCCTCTGGTGTGGACAGCAGTCCATCACGGGACCACGGCCGGCACATCATCACCCTGGGGTGATTCGGCGTCGGAGGCTTCGCCGCCACAAGCCGAGGGCTCGACGCAACACGCCAGCCGGGACCTCCGAAAGCAGGGAAGTTCCAATGGCGCAGGCGGCCCGAGGATCACCCCCGGCGGGTGAGGCGCCCGCATGGCCCGGAGCCAACACTGGTGATACCTGCCAGTGCGTGTGCTGCCAGGCGCAAGCGTATGCAAAGCGGAATCCTACGCAGAGAGGGGCCTCCAATGTCGAGACCACAATCAGTCGCCGCGCGAATCATCGTCCTCKGGGCAGCCCTCTGTCTGCTCGCCGGCTGCAGCACTACCACCAGCCCCAGCTCTACCCCGACGCCGACCGTTTCACCGGTGTGCACTGCCTCCGCGGCCTACTCCACAGCCCTGACGAACTTCAAGGACACGCTCAAGCGAGGCGCCACGCTGGATCAGATCCGGACGGCGCGGGACGAGGTCGCGAAAACCTTCGACGATCTGGTCACAGCCGCCGGGGACGTCGCCAAAGACCGGGTGGATGCAGTCAAAGCTGCCCAAGACAAATTTGCCTCCGCAGTGAAGGCCGTTCCCGACAGCGCCACCCTGAACCAGGCCGTKAACTCGCTCCKGGATGAAGCTGCCAACGTGCAAGCCGCCGTCAGCGACCTMACGAATGAGGTCAAATGCTAGGCCCGGCCGGCAGGGCGACCCGCGCCCACCGAATATCCCCACCCAAGGCCGTGTTCACTAACAACGCCGCACCAATTGAAAGCAGGGAAGCCAAATGAATTTCTTCGAAAACTTTTGGAGCATTTTCTGGTGGTTGTTCTGCGTCTATGCGATTTTCGCTTTMCTGTGGGCGATGTTCATGGTGATCGGCGACCTCTTCCGTGACCACGAACTCAGTGGCTGGTGGAAGGCCGTCTGGATCCTCTTCCTTGCCTTCGTACCGTTCCTGTCCCTGCTGGTGTACATGATTGCGCGCGGCAAGGGAATGACGGAGCGGTCAATGGCACAGGCCCGCAAGAGCCAGGAGGCAACTGATGCGTATATCCGCCAAGTCACCGCGGCGAGCCCGAGTGAGGAGATCGCCAAAGCCAAGGCGCTCATGGACGCGGGAACCATTAGTGCGGCCGAGTTCGAGCGGATCAAGAGCAAAGTAGTCGCCTGACGCAGATGGGGGATCCCCATCTGACGGGGAGCAAGCCACAATGAACTMACTACTCATCACGCCTCCTCACCTGAAATACGGTACGACTGAACCAAGGAGGGCTCCATGGAGCCGGCATCATCGGAATCCGACCCACGTCCGGCCCTCCCCCGCACCGTCACCATATTGCTCTTCCTGGCTGGCGCGGCCGTGGTGGCGTTCGGCCTGGGCGCGATGAGGGGAATCGTCACCC
>NZ_JBFTHK010000118.1:0-12925 GCF_056394205.1 Arthrobacter sp. 10T413_2
CTCCAGTGAGCGACGTCGGTCCTCGTCCAGTCGGACCGGACTCGACGAGCTGAACGAACGATGAATTATTGTTCCGTAGCAGCGACGGCGGCGCGCCGCCTGATAGCACCTGATAGCATCAGCCCAAATGGGCATACCCGGCGCGGTAGATGGCGTCATTGAGGGTCGACGGTGACCAGGTCTTGGGCCGCGATCCGGGCATGTCTTGAGAGATTTGGGCGTCACCACTTCCTGGGAGGACCTCATGACCGACGACACCACGCCGCCCGCGGCACCTCGAATTGTGACCGCTGAGCATGCCCGGCTGGCTGAGGCCACGGGTGCGGCGGAGGATGCCCTGTTCGAGGCGAATCCCTGGTACGAGTGGGGGCCCTACCTGTCGGAGCGGGCCTGGGGCACGGTTCGGGAGGACTACAGCGACAGCGGTGACGCGTGGGATTATTTTCCGCATGATCATGCCCGGTCCCGTGCGTTCCGATGGAACGAGGACGGTATGGCAGGGCTGTCCGACATTCACCATGACCTGTGCTTGGGGTTGGCGCTGTGGAACGGGGCCGATCCTATCCTGAAGGAGCGGATGTTCGGGCTGACCGGTCCGCAAGGCAACCACGGGGAGGACGTCAAAGAATACTGGTGGTACCCGGACGCGTTGCCCAGCCATGCATGGCTGCGGTGGCGGTATCACTACCCCCAGGCAGCGTTTCCCTATCAGCAGCTGGTTGAGGAGAACGCCCGTCGTTCCCGGGACGAACCCGAGTTCGAGTTGCTGGATACCGGTGCCTTCGACGGGGGTCGGTACTGGTCCGTGGATGTCGCATACGCGAAGGCCTCACCGACCGAGGTACTTGCCCGCATCACCCTCGAAAACCATTCATCCGAGGAAGCTGCGATTTCGGTGTTGCCCACCATGTGGTTCCGCAACACGTGGCGGGTCTCGAGCGGCGAGGCGCCGTCGTTGTTCCTCGACGGGGACGGGGTCGCGGTCGAACACCCGCGACTGGCCGGCTACCGGCTCGACGCCGCTCCCACCAGGGAGGGCGTCCGGCCACAGGCGTTGTTCTGTGACAACGAGACGAACACGGCCCGCCTGTTCGGGTCGGCTCCGGTCACCGCCTATCCGAAGGACGGCATCAACGACCACGTGGTCTCCGGCGCAGACACCGTAAATCCGCAACATCGGGGCACCAAGGCATCCTGGTGGTATCAGGTGACCGTGCCGGGCGGCGGCCGGGTCGAGCTGCGGCTGCGGCTGCACCGGCCGTTCCCCGGCCAGGCCACACCCCCGGCCGGCTGGTCCGACTCGTACTTCGATGACGTCATGACAGCCCGGGAGCGGGACGCGGACGAGTTCTACACGGCGATCGCCCCCGCTGAGATCGGTGCCGAACCGATGCAGGTGATGCGCCAGTCCTGCGCAGGGCTGATCTGGAGCAAGCAAATGTACCCGTATCGGGTCAACCGGTGGTTGGATGGCGACCCCACCCAGCCGGCGCCGCCGGCCGGGCATCGTAACGGCCGGAACACGGGGTGGCGGCACCTGGACTCGTTCGACGTGCTTGCCATGCCCGACCCGTGGGAGTACCCGTGGTTCGCCGCCTGGGATCTGGCGTTTCACTCCATCACCTGGGCGCACCTGGATCCCGCGTTCGCCAAATACCAGCTGTTGGTGCTCCTTCGGGAGTGGTTCCAGCATCCGAACGGTGCGCTGCCCTCCTACGAGTGGAACTTCGACGATGTCAATCCCCCCGTCCATGCGCTGGCCGCCATCCGGGTGTTCGTCATCGACGGCGGCACCGACCTGCACTTCCTGAAACGGGTGTTCAACAAGCTGCTGCTGAATTTCACCTGGTGGCTCAACCGGCAGGACCCCGACGGCAACAACCTGTTCGGCGGCGGCTTTTTGGGTTTGGACAACATCAGCCCAATCGACCGATCCCACCTGCCCCCGGGCTTCAAGCTGGACCAGGCCGACGGCACCGCGTGGATGGCGTACTACTCCGTGGCCATGCTCACCCTGGCCACCAAACTCGCCGAATACGACGACGTCTATGAGGACATGGTGGTGAAATTCCTGGAACAGACCGTACTGATCATGGACGCGCTGGAGGATTCAGGCTGCTATAACACCGACGACGGCTTCTTCTATGACCGGCTCACCGACCCGTCCGGGAACAGCTTTCCGATTAGGGTGCAGACCCTCGTCGGGTTGATCCCGGCGCTTCCCGCGGTCGCGCTCCCCACCCAGGACACGGACCGGAACCGCCGGCTGCGGAAGCGGTTCGCCAGCCGGTTGGAACAGACCGAGCGGCACGAGATCCTCGATTGGCAGGTCCGTGGCTCCGGGGAGTCCCGGCGGACGCTGCTGTCGGTCCTCCCGATGGACAAGCTCGCCCGGCTATTCGGTACCTTGTTCGACGAGGAGGCATTCCTGTCTCCCCACGGCCTGCGATCGCTCTCCAAGCGCCACAACACGCCCTACACGGTTCCGGGACTGCCCACCGCTGCAATCCAGTACGAACCAGCCGAGTCGCGGACCGCCATGTACGGCGGCAATTCCAACTGGCGGGGACCTGTGTGGCTGCCCGTCAACTACCTCATCATCCGGGCCCTGCTGCAGTACGACCAGTTCTTCGGTCCCGAGTTCACCGTCGAATACCCCACCCGTTCCGGTCACCACCTGACCCTGCGGGAGATTGCCGGTGACCTCGCCGATCGCCTGGTGAGCATTTGGCTCCCCGGGCCTGACGGACGCAGACCGGTCTATGGTGGCGTGGACCTGTTGCAGAACGATCCCGCGTGGAAGGACAACCTGCTGTTCTACGAGTACTTCCACGGCGACAACGGGGCCGGACTCGGCGCCATGCACCAGACCGGGTGGTCCGCGCTGGTCGCGGACCTCCTTCTGGACCCGCCCCACCATAGCCACCGGCTGGTGTTCGGGGACACCCCGGGCCCCACCACCACGACAGGACCGCAGGAAACGGACCACGGAAACCATGTCCAACAAGATTGAGTGGCGGCTGTCCGTCTCAGGAGAATCACGATCGGCGAGGGAGCTGTGATGGACGGGATGCCAGCGCCGGAGCGGCCACCGGGCCTGACGCCACCGGTGGCCCACCCCTTTATCTACGAGATCAACACATGGGCATGGCTCGAATCACTCAGCGTGGAAGAAAACAAACCGATCGATCTTGGCTCCGTCCCGCCACGGCACTGGGACGAGATTGCCGGCATGGGCTTCGATTGGGTCTGGTTGATGGGAGTGTGGCGTCGCAGCCCCGCCGGAATCGCGATCGCACTGGCAAATCCAGCCCTGCGGTCCGATTTCCAGGCCGCTCTTCCCGATTGGCGTGCCGAGGACGTTGTCGGGTCGCCGTACTGCGTCAGGGACTATGTGGCCGATGACCGCCTGGGCGGCCCCGCCGGGCTTTCCGCCGCCCGGAAGGCCCTCGCCGTGCGAGGCCTCCGCTTGATTCTGGACTTCGTGCCCAACCATGTCGCCCCGGATCATCCGTGGACCACGGGAACACCCGAGCTCTTCGTACCGGGAACCGCGGCGGATCGGGACCGGGATCCAACGTCCTTCGTCGAGGTGGGCGGCCGGGTGCTCGCCAACGGACGGGACCCCTACTTCCCGGCGTGGCCGGACGTCGTCCAGCTCAATGCCTTCGACCCCGCCCTACGATCGGCGGCAGTGGAGACAGTCAGATCGATCGCCGATCAGTGCGACGGGGTGCGTTGCGACATGGCGATGCTGGTCATGAACGACGTTTTCGCCCGCACCTGGGGCGCCCGGGTCGGGCCCGCACCGAGCGCAGAATACTGGCCTACGGTGATCACCGCCGTCCGCGAATCCCACCCCGGTTTCGTGTTCCTCGCCGAAGCCTATTGGGATCTTGAGTGGTCCCTGATGCAGCAGGGCTTCGACTACTGCTACGACAAGCGCTTGTATGACCGCCTTCTCCGCGGCAGCGCCGAGGAGGTGCGGCTCCACCTGCTGGCGGAGCCAACGTATCAGAATGCCCTCGTCCGGTTCGTGGAGAATCACGACGAGCCACGGGCCGCGGCTGCGTTCGGCGGCGGCCGGACACAGGCGGCGGCGGTGGCGGCACTGACCCAGACCGGGGCACGGCTGATTCACCACGGCCAACTGTTGGGGCGGCGGGTACGCCTTCCGGTGTTCCTCGGTCGTTTCCCTGCCGAGCCGGCCGATGACGAGCTCGCGGCCTTCTACCGCCGGCTCCTGGCAGTTGTCGCCGACCCGACCTTTCGGGCCGGGCACTGGCAATTGTGTGAACGGGCGGGGTGGCCGGGCGACAACAGCTTCGAAAACCTCGTCGCCTGGAGCTGGGAAGGCGCCACCCGGTGGCTGATCGTCGTGAATCTGAGCGATGCGCCCTCAACAGGTCGCGTGAACGCGCCGTGGCCGGACCTGCGTGGACACCGGTGGCAGTTGACCGACCCGACCCGGGACATGCGGTTCGACCGCGCCGGCGACGATCTGGCCGACGGGCTGTTCGTCAGGCTGGACGCATGGCAATGGCATTTGCTCCGCCTCGACCCATCGCCGGAAAGCCCTGACCACGGCTGACGGCAAAGTCCGACACAACGGCGGCCCTAGAAGAAGTGCCGTTCGCTGGCCGCGTCAGGCGAGGGATGCACGACGGGAGCCTCGCCGAGTTCGAGCAGGATGTCGTTGATGCTCAGCTGGCCGTCCAGCTGGGGATCCAGCTGCACCGGGACGATCGCGTCCGGGACGGCGTCGGTACTCATGCCACGATCATAAGCGCGGACCGGCACGGGACCCGGGGGCCACGCCGTCCGGGCATTATGCGCCGTTATAGGCCTTTTTGCGCATGGCGAGGCTTTCCACGGCCGGACACGACGCCGGAGCGGCGAGGCTACGCTTGTAGGTATGCCTTCTCCAAGCCCGCAATCCCCCCGCCCGTCAGTCCAC
Source organism: Arthrobacter sp. 10T413_2 (assembly GCF_056394205.1). Classification (NCBI taxonomy): domain Bacteria; kingdom Bacillati; phylum Actinomycetota; class Actinomycetes; order Micrococcales; family Micrococcaceae; genus Arthrobacter; species Arthrobacter sp. 10T413_2. Next base: position 4,958 of record NZ_JBFTHK010000118.1, read on the forward strand.
GATGCCACCAAACCCGGCCTCCGGCCCGGGCAGACGGCCGCCTTGGCCGCCTGCGCCGATGCCTTCCTGATTCTGCTCTTCGCGGCGATTGGCCGCGACGCGCACCAGCGGGGTGACATCATCACGGGCGTCTTTGCCACCGCGTGGCCGTTCCTGGCGGGCGCGGCACTTGCATGGCTCGTCCTCCGGCTGTGGCGCGACCCCCTGCGGCTGTGGCCGGCCGGCGTCGGCGTCTGGCTCGGAACCGTCGGCGTCGGGATGATCCTGCGCGCCGTCACCGGGCAGACGGTGGTGCTGCCGTTCATCATCGTGGCCCTGCTGAGCCTCGGGGTTTTCCTCCTGGGTTACCGCCTTGTGGCAGCCGGCGTGCGGCGGCTGCGTTCACGCCGCCGGCAGGCCTGATGCACTAGGCTTGCAGAAGATGGCAGGGCCCGCACACGGGCCGCCGACAGGCCCGCAAACGGCGCAACCGATCCGGAAAGGCTCACACGTGGTCACCGCATTCGTCCTGATCAAGACAGACGCTTCACGCATCCCGGAGACCGCTGAGGAAATCTCCGCCATCACGGGCATCAGCGAGGTCTATTCGGTGACCGGCGAATGGGACCTGATCGCCATTGCCCGGGTCGCCAAGCATGAAGACCTCGCCGAAGTCATTGCGGACAAACTCTCCAAGGTTCCGGGCGTGGTGCACACCACGACGCAGATCGCCTTCCGCGCTTACTCCCAGCACGACCTCGACGCGGCCTTCGCCCTCGGGTTCGAACAGTAGCCGGCACCAAGTAGCGCGAACGTCAGGGCGGGGCCGGCAGATTCTGCCGGCCCCGCCCCTTGTCCATAGGTCTGGCTAACGCCGCGGCACGCGCCGTCGGTCAGGGTTCAGCGGCCAGGGTTCAGCGGTCTGAGGTTCGGCGGTCCAGGCTCAGGCAGCCTGCGACAACGCGACCCACCGGTCCAACACCGCGGAGGCCGCCCCGGACTCAATGGATTCCTCGGCCCGCTTCAGCGCAGCCGCCATGCGCTCCGCGAGAGGACCGGCGGCGTCGAGGTCGAACGCCACGAGGCCGGCGGCGGCGTTGAGCAGCGCCGCGTCGCGGGCCGGCCCCGGCGCGCCGGCGAGGACAGCACGGACGACGGCGGCATTGGCCGCAGCGTCGCCGCCGCGCAGCTCCTCCAGCGTCGCCTGCCGGATGCCGAGCTCCCGCGGATCAAATGTCTCTTCCTTAACCTCGCCGTTGCGGATCTCCCACACCCGGGACGGGCCCGTGGTGGTCAGTTCATCCAGGCCGTCATTGCCGCGGAACACCAGGCCCCGGCTCCCCCGCTTGGCCAGCACGCCGGCCACGAGGGGGGCCATCCGCTCATTGGCGACCCCCACGGCCGAGGCCTGGACATGTGCCGGGTTGATCATCGGGCCCAGGAAGTTGAACGCGGTCGGGACGCCGAGTTCCCGGCGGGCGACGGCGGCATGCCGCATCGAGGGGTGGAACACCTGGGCGAAGCAAAAGGTGATCCCGGCTTCTTCGGCGTTGAGCGCCACGCGGGGAATCGGCAGATCCAGCCGGACGCCGAGCGCCTCCAGGACATCGGCGGATCCCGACGACGACGACGACGCCCGGTTGCCGTGTTTGACCACCTTCGCGCCGGCGCCGGCACAGATCAGCGCGGCCATCGTCGAGATGTTGACGGTGTTCTGCTGATCGCCGCCGGTGCCGACGATGTCCAGCTTCTCGCCGGCGATGTCAATGGGGTTGGCGTTGGCCACCATGGCTTCCACGAGGCCGGCAACTTCATCAACGGTCTCGCCTTTGGACCGCAGGGCCACCAGGAAACCGGCCACCTGGACCGGCGTGGCCTCGCCCGACATGATCGAGTTCATGGCCCACTCGGTGCTCCCGGCGGTAAGGTCAGCGCCGCCGATGAGTGCGTTGATGAGCCGCGGCCAGGTGTTGCCTGCCGCCTGTGCGGATGCCTGAGAAGTCACCTCCAGATGCTATCGAGGTCGGCCCCGCAAAGACCAATGTGAACCCCTCCGGGAACTTTTCCGCGCGAATTCGCGTCTTTGTAGAAAAAGTCCTCCGAAATGGCGGTTTGCGTTGGGCAGGACGGACTTTTATAGACATAATGTCTATGTGACATCTGCGACCCATGCCCCCAGTACCCCGGCGCACCCGACGCTGAACCGCCCGAACATGGTTTCTGTTGGAACCGTTGTGTGGCTGTCCAGTGAGTTGATGTTCTTCGCCGGTCTCTTCGCCATGTACTTCACACTCCGTTCGACCTCCGGACTGATGTGGGCTGAAGAGACAGCCAAGCTCAACTTCCCCTTTGCGCTCGTTAACACGATCGTCCTTGTGGCAAGTTCCTTTACTTGCCAGATGGGCGTCTTCGCTGCGGAGCGGCTCCAGCCGCGCCGGACCGGCGGAGTCTTTAGCTTCACCCGCTGGGGGATGAATGGATGGTTCATCCTCACGTTCCTCATGGGTGCCTTCTTCGTTGCCGGCCAGACGACCGAGTACTCCATGCTCGTTTCCGAGCACGTCTCGCTGTCCTCCAACGCCTACGGTTCCGCCTTCTATATAACGACGGGCTTCCACGGCCTGCACGTCATCGGCGGCCTGATTGCCTTCCTGCTCATCATGGGCCGCTCCTTCGCCGCGAAGAAGTTCGGCCACTTTGAAGCAACCTCGGCGATTGTCACCTCGTACTACTGGCACTTCGTGGACGTCGTCTGGATTGGCCTCTTCCTGGTCATCTACGTCCTCAAGTAGCCCTGACTTGACTCTTTTTCTACAAGAGGCAGAATTTCAAGAAGCGGCTCCAGGAGCCACCGCAGGATCGAATAAAGGAACCACCACGTGAAGGCACTCTCGCAGAAGCGACGTCACCCACTGGCAGCAATTGCCCTGCTGCTGATGGGCCTCTTGGTCACGGGTGGGCTGTACGCCGTTGCCACCACCGTCAACCAGGCCAAGGCCGACACCACCACCTACAGCGCAAGCGACGTAGAGGAAGGCGGCAAGCTCTTCGCCGCCAACTGCGCCACCTGCCACGGCATGGGTGCCAGCGGCTCTCAGTCCGGACCGTCGCTTGTAGGCGTCGGCGCCGCCGCTGTTGACTTCCAGGTCGGCACCGGCCGCATGCCCATGCAGATGAACGGCCCGCAGGCCCAGAAGAAGCCCAACCAGTTCAACGAGGAACAGACCAAGCAGCTCGCTGCTTACGTTGCCTCGCTCGGCCCCGGCCCGGCCATCCCCGAAGCGGGTGTGCTCGATGAGAAGGGCGACGCCGCCAAGGGTGGGGAACTCTTCCGCACCAACTGCGCCATGTGCCACAACGCCGCCGCTGCCGGCGGCGCCCTGACCCGGGGCAAGTTCGCCCCGGCGCTCTCGGGTGTCTCCGGACAGCACATCTACGAAGCCATGGTCACCGGCCCCCAGAACATGCCGGTATTCAATGACGCGAACATCTCCCCCGAGGGGAAGCGCGACATCATCACCTACCTGAAGCAGATTGAATCCAACGGCTCGCCCGGCGGCGCCGATCTTGGAGCTTTGGGGCCGGTTTCCGAAGGTCTCTTTGTCTGGATCGCCGGTTTGGGCGTCATCATCGCGTTCACGATCTGGCTCACATCCCGCACCTCCTAAGCGGACCTTGCACCTGTAAGAATTTTCTGCTGACCCGTCAGCAGTTTGAATTGAAACCTAACTCGGCATAGGCCGAGACGAGAGAAGGATGAGGCGAATTATGGGCAACCATAGTGACGGCAGTCCGAACCACTCGGGCACCGTAGCTACGGCTGGTCAGAATGAGGTGGAGAAGTTCCAGGATCCTGGAATTCCCCCGCACCGTTTGCGCCTGGCTGACACGGACCCGAGGGCCGCAAAGAAAGCAGAACGGCAGGTAGCCCTTCTGTTCGGCACCTCGGTCGTTGGCACCCTGATATTCCTGGTGTCGTACTTCGCGATCGATCTGGGGAACGATTCCTCGATCGCCACGATCCGACTCCAGAATGCCCTGCTGGGCATCGGCACCGCGTTCGCGATGCTGGGCATCGGCACCGGCATCGTCCACTGGGCCAAGGCCCTGATGCCGGACCACGAGGTCTCGGAAGAGCGCCACGCGATCCGCACCGAGGAAGACCGCCAGGCTGCCGTCCGCATTGTCGATGACATTGTCGAGGAAACCGGCATCAAGCGCCGGCCGCTGATCCGCAACACCCTGCTCGGCGCGGTCGCACTCGCGCCCCTGCCGGCATTGGCCATCTTCGGTGACCTCGGCCCCCGGCCGGACTTCGCGCTGGCGCACACGCTGTGGGCGCCGGCGCCGGACGGCAAGCTGAAACGCCTTGCCCGTGACCCCGATGGCACTCCCATCAAGGCCGCAGACGTCACCATCGGATCTGCTTTCCACGTCATCCCGGAAGGGCTGAACGAACTGAGTGAAGGCAAGCTGAACGAAAAGGCCAAGGCCGTCGTTCTGCTCATGCGCCTGGACCCGAACGAGCTCCACCCTTCCCCCGGCCGTGAAAACTGGGCCTACAACGGGATTGTGGCTTACTCCAAGATCTGCACCCACGTTGGTTGCCCTGTTGCCTTGTACGAGCAGCAGACCCACCACCTGCTGTGCCCGTGCCACCAGTCAACCTTCGACCTGACCCAACAGTGCAAGGTTATCTTCGGCCCGGCCAGCCGTCCTCTCCCCCAGCTGCCTATCGCAGTCGACGCCGAGGGCTACTTGGTCGCCACGAGCGACTTCCATGAACCCGTCGGACCGAGCTACTGGGAGCGTGAGCAGCATGTCCTCAACAACAACGCCTGATGCCCCTGTCTTCGTCGCCAAGACCACAGGCGGCCGCATCACCGACTTCGTCGACCAGCGTGTTGGCGGCTCCGGAATCCTCCGCGAATTCGGCCGGAAGGTCTTCCCTGACCACTGGTCATTCATGTTTGGCGAAGTGGCACTGTACTCCTTCGTCATCTTGCTCCTCTCGGGCACGTTCCTGACGTTCTTCTTCGATCCGTCCATGGCGGAGACGCACTACGCGGGCTCGTACACGCCGCTGAAGAACGTTGAAATGTCCGTGGCGTACAGCTCGTCCCTGAACATCTCCTTCGATGTCCGCGGCGGTCTGTTCATGCGCCAGGTACACCACTGGTCCGCACTGCTGTTCGTCGCCTCCGTGTCCGTGCACATGCTCCGCGTGTTCTTCACCGGCGCTTTCCGCAAGCCCCGCGAACTGAACTGGGTGGTGGGCGGCGTCCTGCTCATCCTGTCCATGGCTGCCGGCTTCACCGGCTACTCGCTCCCCGATGACCTGCTCTCCGGCAACGGCCTGCGCATCATCGACGGCGTCATCAAGTCCATCCCGGTCATCGGCACCTACACCTCGTTCTTCCTCTTCGGCGGCGAGTTCCCCGGCACCATGATCATCAGCCGCCTGTACATGCTGCACATCCTCCTGGTCCCCGCGCTCATCCTGCTGATGATCGTGATGCACCTCTTCATGGTGGTTGTGCACAAGCACACGCAGTACCCCGGCCCGGGCCGCAACGACGGCAACGTCGTCGGCTACCCCCTGGGTCCGGTTTACGCGGCGAAGGCCGGCGGCTTCTTCTTCATCGTGTTCGGTGTGGTCGCGATCATGGCGGCGTTCTTCACCATCAACCCGATCTGGAACTACGGCCCGTACGACCCCTCACCGGTGTCGGCAGGCACGCAGCCTGACTGGTACATCGGCTTCGTTGACGGCGCCCTGCGCCTGATGCCGGGCACGATCGGCGACTGGAAGGTCGAGCAGGTGTGGTTCGGCCACGTCTTCACCTTCAACGTCCTCCTGCCGGCGCTCGTCCCGGCCGGCATCCTGTTCACCGTGATGTTCACCTACCCGTGGATCGAACGCTGGATCACGAAGGACAACCGCGAGCACCACGTCCTGGACCGTCCCCGCAACGCTCCCACCCGTACGGCAATCGGCATGGCCGGCTTCGTCTGGTACTGCGTGATGTGGGCCGCCGCAGGCTCGGACCTCATCGCCACCCACTTCCACGTGGCCCTGAACGATGTGACCTACTGGCTGCGCGCCCTGTTCTTCATCGGCCCGGTGATCGCGTTCCTCGTGACGAAGCGCGTCGCCCTGGCGTTGCAGCGCAAGGACCGTGAGATTGCCCTGCACGGCCGTGAAACCGGACGCATCGTGCGCCTGCCGCACGGTGAGTTCATCGAGGTTCACGCCCCGCTGGACGAGTACAAGCGCTACAAGCTGGTCGGCTTCGAGTCACCGGCCCCGCTGCCTGCGGTGCCGAACGAACACGGCGTCGTCGACCGCAAGGAAAACCGCCGCGCCAAGCTCTCCCGCTGGTTCTTCGAGGACCGGGTTGCCCCGGTCACGCCGGCCGAGCTGGAAGCCGCACACGGCCACCACGGCAGCCACGAGGCCGTCGAGGCAGCAGCTTCACAGAAGACGCTGAGCCACTAGGCAGCACCAAGCAGCACTAACAGAAAGGCCCGGTCCCCCTTGGGACCGGGCCTTTCTGCATCTGGCTGGCTGCTGCGGCTACGGGCGGTAGCCCGAGGCGTAGTTGCGGGTGGGCCGGACGCCGGGGCGCTGCAGGGGCACCCAGAGCTTGTACCGGTCGGCCCGGTAGTAGGACACGGAATAGTCCACCATCGCGCGGGCCACAAACGCATGCCGCTGGATCTTCAGCAGCGGCGTGCCGACCTCCACGTTCAGGAGCCTGGCCGTCGACGGCGACGCGGCCGTCGCCTCGATCATGTCCTCTCCCCATTCCATGACCAGCCCGTAGCGTTCGCTCAGCACGTTGTAGAGGGACGTGGGCGGTGCCTCGTCCAGCAGCCCCGGGACCCGGTGGGCCGGGATGAAGTTCTCGTCCACGCTCATGGGCTCGTTGTCGGCCAGCAGCAGCCGCCGGAACCGGACCAGAGGCGTGCCCTCCTCTAGTTGCAGCTCGCGGGCCAGGAAGGCGCTGGCGCCGATCTGCTCGAAGCTCAGGACCTTGGCCGCCGGCACCATGCCGCGCCGCTGCATCTCCTCGCTGTACGAGGTCAGTTTGACCTGGAGGTCGAGTTTGGGTTTGCGCACGAACGTTCCCAGCCCCACGACGCGTTCAATCACTTCCTCACCCACGAGCGCATCGATAGCCTGGCGGACGGTCATCCGGGCGAGTCCGAACCGCTCGGCGAGGTCACGTTCAGACGGCAGCGCCGAACCCGGCGGGCAGGCCGCTGCGATGTGCGCACGAAGGATTTCACGGAGCTGGACGTAAATCGGGATGCCGCTCTGCCGATCAATGTCGCCAACCATCGCGGACGCGTTAGAAGACGCCATGATGCAGCCTCGCAGCGGGTCCCGGCGTGGGAAAAACAGTCATGTATCAAGGGTAAGCCCGCAGCCCGGCAGGTCTAGACCACCCGGCCGTCGCAGTTGGTCCCCGCCGCTCCCCCGCGACTACCCTTGAAGATACGGACCGGCACCGGGAAACGCGGGCCCGTCACTCCGGACTGGTTCCCCGTCCGGATGCGCGCGTCCGCCAGACCATCACGAGCAGAACCTGCACCAGCACAAGGGAGTCCCGTTGCCAGTTCTTAAGGCAATCGTCACGGCCGCCATCGGCCTCCACGCCCGTCCCGCGGCGGTATTTGTCCGCGCCGTGACCGCCACCGGGCTTCCGGTGACCATCAGCAAGGACGGCAGGCCGGGCGTGGATGCCCGCTCGCTGCTGGAGGTCATGACCGAGGACTTCGCGTGCGGCTGTGAAGTCGAGCTTGCCGTCGCGGCGGACGCCCTCCCGGATCGATTCACCCTCGCGGAGGCAGAGAACGCACTCGAGGAGCTCCGGATCGTCCTGGAATCGGCGGCCGCCGCCTGAATCCCCTGCGCGGCGTTCCCGGTTCGCGGTGCGGACTCGGACCATCCGCCCGCCTGCAGACCGCTCTCTGAACCCTGTC
>NZ_JBFTHK010000119.1:0-12891 GCF_056394205.1 Arthrobacter sp. 10T413_2
ACCTGGTGGTTCACGCGGACAACGCGGAATACCTCCCCACGCTGCCGGACKGCGCCTTCACACTGATTTACGTGGACCCGCCCTTCAACACGGGCCGGGTGCAGCGGCGCCAGGAAACCCGGATGGTCCTCAACGCCGGCGGCGAGGGTGACCGCGTCGGGTTCAAGGGCCGGTCTTACGACACCATCAAGGGCGCGCTGCACAGCTACGACGACGCCTTMAGCGACTATTGGTCTTTCCTCGAGCCCCGGCTCGTGGAGGCCTGGCGGCTCCTGGCCGACGACGGCACCTTGTACCTGCACCTGGACTACCGCGAGGTGCACTACGCGAAGGTCATGCTGGATGCGATCTTCGGCCGCGAATGCTTCCTCAACGAGATCATCTGGGCGTACGACTACGGTGCACKGGCCAAGTACCGCTGGCCCACCAAGCACGACAACATTCTTGTGTACGTCAAGAACCCGGCGAAGTACCATTTCGACAGCGCCGAGGTGGACCGTGAGCCTTACATGGCGCCCGGTCTCGTCACCCCCGCCAAGCGCGAGCTCGGCAAGCTTCCCACAGACGTGTGGTGGCACACGATCGTCTCGCCGACGGGCAAGGAAAAGACCGGCTACCCGACGCAGAAGCCGGAAGGCCTCATCCGGCGCGTGGTTGCGGCCTCAAGCCGGCCGGGCGACTGGTGCCTGGACTTCTTCGCCGGTTCCGGCACGCTCGGCGCAGTGGCGGCGAAGCTGGACCGCAGGTTCGTGTGCGTGGACCAGAATCAAGCGGCCGTCGACGTGATGGCCAAACGACTGGCCGCGAAAGCGCAGTTCACCGCGTTCCCGCCGGACCCCGGGGCCTGACCCCCGGTCCCGCCCGCCTTTGGTCGCGATGCGCCATCACTTGTGGCGGCTAACCGGGCCTCTGAGCGACCCCAAGTGATAGCGCAATCAGGTTCGGGAAGGGCTCAGCGCACCACGGCCGAGCCGGTGGCCAGTTCCTCGATCCGGGCAAAGACTTCGGGCGRGGTCAGGTTTTCCCCCAGCAGGTTCGGCTTCCCGGCGCCGTGGTAGTCCGAGGACCCGGTGACCAGCAGGCCGTACCGTTCGGCGATGCGGCGCAGGAACACCCTGCCCTCCTCGGGATTGTCCCGGTGGTAGATTTCCAGGCCGGCCAGCCYGGCGTCGATCATTTCCCGGTACGTCCCCTCCCCCACGATCCGTCCGCGGGCGGACGCGACGGGGTGCGCAAAAACCGGCACGCCGCCGGCTTCCCGGACCAGTTCGACGGCGAGCGCCGGATCCGGCGCGTAGTGCTGGACCCAGTAGCGCGAGTGTGAGGTGAGGATGGAGCTGAAKGCCTCGGCCCGGTCCTCCACCACGCCTGCGGCCACGAGGGCGTCAGCGATGTGCGGGCGGCCGAGGGTGGCGCCCGGCGCGACGTGGTGKATCACGTCGTCCCATGTCAKCGGGTAGTCCTCGGMCAGCAGGGTGACCATCTTTTGGGCCCTCGTGTGCCGGGCGTCCTTGGCCTTGGTGATTTCCTCAAGGAGTCCGGGGTGGGCCGGGTCATGCAGGTAGCTCAGCAGGTGGACGCTGATGCCTTCCCGGGTCCGGCAGGAGATCTCCATGCCCGGGACCAGGGCGACCCCCGCTTTCCGGGCCGCGACGGCGGCCTCCGCCCACCCGTCCGTGGAGTCGTGATCGGTCAGGGCGACGACGTCCAGCCCGGCACCGGCAGCGGACTCAACGACGTCGGCCGGCGCCTGGGTGCCGTCGGAAACGTTCGAGTGCGCATGCAGGTCAATTCTCACCTMACCAGCCTAGTAGATGGCCCGGTCCAAAGCCCCGGCCCCGCGCGTCTAGCCCCGCGCCCGCGCGTTGCAGTTGCTGTGCAGCGGKAGCGCGCCGTTGGCCTAAGCCTCGGCGCTGGTGAGACTATTGGACGGTGAACGATGCAGATAACACCCAAGTCTCCGCTTCCCAGCCCCTAGAAGAGCGCGTCAACAACCGCTCGCAGCGGCCCAGTTCCGACGCTTTCAAGGCTTTTATGGCCAGCAACTGGGCGCCGGCAACACAGCAGCTCCCCGAGCGGGACGCCGTCGCCGGCCACGCAGCAGCCCGGCGCCGCGCCATTTCAGGCCAGTTCAAAGGGGAACGCCTGGTCATCCCCGCCGGTCCGCTGAAGGTCCGCTCGAACGACTGCGACTACCGCTTCCGGCCGCACTCGGCCTTCGCGCACCTCACCGGCCTCGGCGTGGACCACGAGCCCGATGCGGTCCTGATCCTGGAACCGGTGGCCGAGGGCACGGGCGACGACGGCGGCAACCACCATGCCACGCTGTACTTCCGCCCGCTGGCCGGCCGCGACACCGAGCAGTTCTACGCCGACTCCCGCTCCGGGGAGTTCTGGATCGGCGCACGCCCCACCCTGGCCGAGTTCAAGGCCAGGCTCGGGCTGGACACCGCGGACATCAGCGAACTCGAACTCGCCATCACCAAGAACGTCGGTGCGCCCGAGATCGGCGGCATCTCCATCCGGCTGGTCCGCAAGGTAGACGAGAACATCGACGCCCTCGTGGACACCGCCCGCTACAACACGGCCAAGGATCCTGACAACCTTGACCTGAGCGTCCTCGATGCCCTGGACGAGAAGCTCAGTGAGGCCCTCTCCGAGCTGCGCCTGCTGAAGGACGAGTGGGAAATCGAACAGATGAAGACCGCTGTGGCCGCCACCGTGGCAGGCTTCACGGAGGTCGTCAAGGCACTCCCGCGGGCGCTGACCCACCACCGTGGCGAGCGCGTCGTGKAAGGGGCCTTCTTCGCCCGGGCCCGCGAGGACGGCAACGAGCTCGGCTACGACACCATCKCCGCGTCCGGCAACAACGCCACCATCCTGCACTGGACCCGKAACACCGGAAAGATCACGGCCGGTGAACTGCTGCTCCTGGACGCCGGCGTCGAGGCCGATTCCCTGTACACGGCCGACGTCACCCGCACCCTGCCGGCGAACGGCAAGTTCACCGAGATCCAGCGCAAGGTCTATGAGGCAGTGCTCGACGCCGCCGACGCCGGCTTCGCAGCCGCCCAGCCGGGCACCAAATTCCGGGACATCCACACCGCAGCCACCACCGTTCTCGCGGAGCGGCTCGCCGAATGGGGCCTCCTGCCCGTCTCCGTGGAGGAAGCCGTCAGCGCCGAAGGGCAGCAGCACCGCCGGTGGATGCCGCACGGCACCAGCCACCACCTCGGCCTCGACGTCCACGACTGCGCACAGGCGAAGCGGGACCTGTACCTCGACGGCGTGCTCACCCCCGGAATGGTGTTCACGATCGAACCCGGCCTGTACTTCAAGAACGAGGACATCGGCATCCCCGAGGAATACCGCGGCATCGGCGTCCGGATCGAGGACGACATCCTCATGACGGCCGACGGCCCCGTCAACCTTAGCGCTGCGTTGCCGCGCAAGGCGGACGACGTCGAGTCCTGGATGGCGGGCATCTACCTGGAATTCGACGGCCAGACGCCGTAACGTCCGTCCGGCGGACAAGCCGGACGAAGCGCAGAAAAAGGGAGGGTCCCTGGGACCCTCCCTTTTTCTGCACCTGCAGCTTCTTCTGAGGCTTATTTCGCGGCTTGCCTCGTGGAGGCCTCTTCCGAAGCTTTCCTTGGCCGCGAGTTAGTGCTGCTGGCCGTCGTGACCCGGCGCGGGCTTGTCGCTGTCCGTGACCCTGACCCCGTACTGCGGGCGACCGTCCGGGAGGTCGGGGTAGGTCACGCCGGAGACCCGGCMTGCCGGGCGGGCCGGCTCTTCMTCCGTGCCGGGKGMCGCCGGGGCGTGGCCCGGGGTCCCGGCCTGCTGGGGCTGGCCGCCCTGGTACTGTCCGGCCGGCTCACTACCGGGCTCCGGCGTCCTCTGGCCGTAAGGATCGTTCCACCCCGCCGGGCGCTGGGGTACCTGGCCCAGGTGGCCTGGCTGCTGCGGGCCTGGCTGCTGCGGKTTGTGCTGCTGGGGTTCCTGGGGCCGGTAGTCGTGCTGCGGGTAGCCGGAGGCGTCATGCGGCGTCATGGGCAACTGGTGGAGCAGGCGCCGCGCTTCGCCGGCAGCCTCGAAGGAGACCACCACGTCATAGTTGGTCGCCACCACTTGGCTGGTTGAGGTGAAGTCGCGCTTGCCGCGCTGCATGGCGTAGGTGACGATGCCAAACAGCATGAAGAATGCKGCGCCCATCAGCACGGACGTCACAATCGAAAAATACCCGGGGGTCGTGGAGAAGAACGAGAGCATGACGCCGACGAAGAGGCCGAACCACATGCCGCTGAGGGCGCCGGACAAGGCGACCCGAGGATAGGTCAGGCGGCCGGTCACCCGCTCGACCATCTTCAGATCGTTGCCCACGATTGACACCATCTGCACGGGGAACTGCTGGTCAGCCAGGTAGTCCACCGCCTTCTGGGCATCCAGGTAGGAGTTGTAGGAACCGACGACGTCGCCTCTCGGGACGGCGCGGGCCTCGTCCGAGCCGTTGKGGGCACCGGCCCTGGGAGCACCAAAAATGTTTGACATACGCCCATTCTCACCCATCCGGCTGGTATACGGCTGGAAATTCAGCTAAAAGAGAGCAGACTGGGTAGCCTGTATGAGTGAGCACGAATCTTTCGCGGGTGTTTGTCGCGCGCCTCCTCGGACTGGACGTCTTTGACCCGCTGGGCGACCGTTTGGGGCGGCTGCGCGATGTCGTGGTGCTCTCCCGCGGAACCAGGGGCGCCCCGCACGTGGTGGGCATCGTCGTCGAAGTCCCCGGGAAGAAGCGCGTGTTTGTGCCGATGACCCGGATTACGTCCATCGACCAGACCCAGATCATCTGCACCGGCCTGGTMAATCTGCGCCGCTTCGAACAGCGCGGTGCGGAAACCCTTGTGGTCGCTGAAATGTTCGACCGCCGGGTGACCCTCGCGGACGGCAGCGGCGACGCGACCATCGAAGACATCGCCATGGACAAGCACCGCTCGGGCGACTGGTTCGTGAGCAAGCTTTTCGTACGCCGCGGCCACTCCCTCTCACCGCTGAGCCGGCTGCGCCGCAACGAAACCATGATCATCGACTGGGCCGATGCCCAGCAGGGCGCCAAGACCGAGCCCCAGGCCGCCACCCAGTTCGTGGCGACGCACGAGGACCTCAAGCCGGCCGACTTCGCCGAAGCACTCCAGGAAATGAGCGACAAACGCCGCTTCGAGGTCGCCAGTGAGCTCCAGGACGAACGGCTCGCCGATGTCCTGCAGGAGATGCCCGAAGGCGATCAGGTGGAGATCCTCTCCGCGCTGGACATCAACCGCGCCGCCGACGTCCTGGAGGAAATGGATCCCGACGACGCCGCCGACCTCCTCGCCGAACTCCCCAGCGCGCAGGCCGAGGAACTCCTGCAGCTGATGGAACCCGAAGGTGCCGAGGACGTCCGCCGCCTGCTCGAATACGACGAGGACACCGCCGGCGGCCTCATGACGCCGGTTCCGGTAATCCTTCCCCCGGAGGCAACCGTAGCCKAGGCACTCGCCCACGTCCGCCGGGAGGAACTTTCCCCCGCGCTCGCGTCCTCGATCTTCGTGGCCCGTCCACCGCTGGAAACCCCCACCGGGCGTTTCCTCGGCGTCGTGCATATCCAGCAGCTGCTGCGCTACCCGCCGCCCGAGCCGCTGGGCAACCTCGTGGACAAGAGCCTGGAACCGGTTTCCGACCAGGCCCATATCAGTGAGGTGGCCCGGGCCCTGGCCACCTACAACCTCAATTCGCTCCCCGTGGTCAACTCGGACGGACGGCTTGTGGGGGCGGTGACTGTTGACGACGTGCTTGATCACCTGTTGCCGGACGACTGGCGCGCCCACGAGGACGACGCCCCGATAAGGAAGCTTGGAGGCCGCATTGGCTGATCCCACCGCCCCCCGGACCTCCAACGTCCGCCCCGGCAGCAGGGCTTCCGGCGGCCTGGACACGCCCCTCAGCGGCCGGCAACGTATCCTGCCCAACTTCCGTCCCGACCCGGACGCCTTCGGCCATGCCACGGAAGGCTTCGCCCGTTTCATGGGCACCCCGCAGTTCCTGCTCTACATGACCGTGTTCTGTGTCTTCTGGCTGGGCTGGAACACGTGGGCCCCCGTTGAATGGCAGTTCGATTCACGGGCACTGGGCTTCACCCTGCTGACCCTCATGCTCTCCCTGCAGGCCTCCTACGCCGCCCCGCTGCTGCTCCTCGCGCAGAACCGCCAGGACGACCGGGACAAGGTCTCGCTCCAGCAGGACCGGCAGCGGGCTGAACGCAATCTCTCCGACACCGAGTACCTGACCCGGGAACTTGCGTCCCTGCGCATCGCGCTGCGCGAGGTCGCCACCCGCGACTACGTCCGCGCCGAGCTGCGCAGCCTGCTGGAGGACATGCTGGAAGCGCAGGAGGAACTGCGCACGCATGATCCTTCTGCCGGTGCCCACGAGACCCCGCGGGACAAGGTCAAGGAGAAGCTGAAAGAGCGTCGCGACAAGCAGCGCGGGCCCCGGACCCAGCAGATCCCCCGCGTCAAGACCGGCGGCAAGCGGGACACCGCGCAGGAGGACCGGAAAGCGAACCCGCCGTTGAACCCCTCCGCGAACCCGCCGTCGAGCTTCACTGCCGATGCTGCGGATGCTGCCGACCCCGCCCGCCTGCCTGCACACCGCACCTTCCCCGAAAGCTGAGCATCGCCCGCATGAGCACCCCGCTGGAACAGGCAGTGCACGCGGCACTTGCCACTGTGATCGACCCTGAACTCCGCCGCCCCATCACCGAACTCGGCATGGTGGAGTCGGTGCAGATCTCCGACGGCGGCAGGGTGCGGCTTGTGGTGCTTCTGACCATTTCGGGCTGCCCGCTGCGCGGCACCATCACCGCGGACGCCGAAGCTGCCCTGTCCGCCGTCCCGGGCGTCACCGGCGTCGATGTTGACTTGAAAGTCATGACGCAGGCACAGCGCGACGCCCTCAAAGAACAGTTGCGCGGCTCCGGCGKCCAKCGCGGCATCCCGTTCAACGCCCCCGGCTCCCTGACCAAGGTGTACGCGGTCGCGAGCGGCAAGGGCGGGGTGGGCAAGTCTTCGGTGACGSTCAACCTGGCGTGCGCGCTGGCCGCCCAGGGGCTCCGCGTGGGGATCGTGGACGCGGACGTATACGGCTTCTCCGTCCCGGCGCTGATGGGCATTACCCAGGCCCCCACGCGGGTGGACGACATGATCCTGCCGCCGGTCGCCTACGGGGTCAAGGTCATCTCCATCGGCATGTTCGTCACCGGAAACCAGCCCGTTGCATGGCGCGGGCCGATGCTGCACCGGGCGCTGGAGCAGTTCCTCACGGACGTGTACTTCGGGGACCTCGACGCCCTCTTCCTGGACCTGCCGCCCGGCACGGGCGACATCGCGATCTCCGTCGCCCAGCTGCTGCCCAAGGCCCAGATCCTGGTCGTGACCACCCCGCAGGCGGCTGCCGCGGATGTTGCCGAGCGGGCCGGGGCGATCGCCACCCAGACCGGCCAGACCGTGGCCGGCGTCGTGGAGAACATGTCCTATCTTGAAATGCCCGACGGCRGCAGGATGGAACTGTTCGGCAGCGGCGGCGGCGCCGTGCTCGCCGAGCGCCTCTCCGCCACCGTGGGTGAGAACGTCCCATTGCTGGGCCAGATTCCCCTCGAAGTCCTGTTGCGTGAGGGCGGAGATGCCGGGATGCCGCTCGTGCTGGGGCGTCCCGAGACGCCGGCTGCTCTAGCCTTGGCCGGGATCGCCGGGAAGCTGGCGTCGGTGCCCCGCGGGCTCAATGGCATGCCACTGGGTCTGCAGCCACGCTGACTGGTGCTGCAGGTTGAGGCAGACGGCTGGCGCCGCTGTTGGCGCCCGCAGACCGGGGCAGGATCATTCGGGCCGCGCCGCATATTCGGCGGCGCCGCGTGAGGTCCTAGGTCGCTTCTGAGTCGAAGGGCGCTGATTCGCCCGCGGGCAGCCGCTCAAAGACCCGGGCCGGGYGGTGTTCGGCGACGGCCGTAGCGGCCGCAGCCGCGGAAACCGTCACGGGCGCCCCGGAGCTCACCGGCTTGGTGTCGTCCTCCAGGAGTGCTTCCTTGATGATCCGGCGCGGATCG
Organism: Arthrobacter sp. 10T413_2; assembly: GCF_056394205.1. Classification (NCBI taxonomy): domain Bacteria; kingdom Bacillati; phylum Actinomycetota; class Actinomycetes; order Micrococcales; family Micrococcaceae; genus Arthrobacter; species Arthrobacter sp. 10T413_2. The sequence goes on from NZ_JBFTHK010000119.1 coordinate 8,141, forward strand.
TACTGCCGGGGGTCATACTTCTTCCAGTCGACCTCATCGATATCGATGCCGACTTCTTCCTTGATCTGTTCCCGTGCCCMCGACGCCATCCGGMGCACTTCCTTGACGATATTGGCAAGTTTCTGGGTGTATTCGGGCAGCCTGCTGGGACCAATCACCAGAAGGCCGATGATCAGCAGAAGTAAGAACTCCGGTCCATTGATTCCAAGCACTTTAGGAAGATTACCCTCTCGTTCGGGCTGGCGACGACTTCGCGAAGTCGGGATGCCTGCGATGTCGACCCCGTTGCGGCCTCACGGGGCCAGGTGCTCCAGGATTCGGCTCAGCCCGCSCTCGATCCGTTCCGGGATTCCGTCGCGTGACGCGGGATCCGAGGCTCGGCTGCTTATCCGGGTGAGGGCGGCAGCGCCGTCGCCGGCCTGGTCGGCCGGCAGATCCGACACGTACGTGTAGGTGGCCGCGGTGGTCTGGTAGATGGCCCGGTAGGGCGGGCCAGGGTTGACCCAGAGCGCATTGTCCCCGGACCCGGCGTCAGACCCGGMGTCAGACCCGGCGTCGGACCCGGCTTCAGGGGCGGCGGCCGCGCCGRCCTTGGCCACCGTGAAACCGTCCGCCATGGCGGTGTGGCCTGTCAGCACGTTGATTGGCGAAGCATCCGCCCGGGCCGGTGGCGCTGGCGTTCCGGGMACCCGCGGCGCGGAATCGTGCTGTTCGAGGACCGTGGCGAAGTGCTGGCCGTCCGTGAGGCGAAGCTCCAGGACCTCGTCCCCGGACATGACACCGGCCCGGGCCCACATCAGGTGGAATCCGAGGTCCCGCAGTTCCGGACATGTCCATCCCTGCGCCCGTAGGGACGCAAGCTGCCCGGCGCTCAACGCCCCGGCCGGGGTGAAGTCGGGCTCGCCGCCCGGGCCGAGTCCAACCCGGGGTCCGCTTCCCGCGTCGCCCGGGACGCCGGCGGTGCCGGTTCCGCCTGCGCTGGACCCGGCGACATCAGACAGGTTCCCTGTGGCAAGCGGCTCTCCGGTGGCGAGCTGCCCTGCGGTGTCAGGGTGGGAGAGTTTGGAGGTCTCTGCGCCGTCGGCCAGGACCGTGGCGTCGCCTCCCATGAAGTATGCGGTGCCGGCCATGAGGGCGAGGGCAGCCACGGCCCCTCCAGCCGCCAGTGCGGGCAAGCGCTGGCCGCGGCGGCGGCCGCCGTGGGGATGCGCGGCCTCCGCCGGCCAACCGCCAAGCAGCCGGTCCGTCCCTGGCCGATCTGTCGTGACGTCTTCTGCGGGYAAACGCCCTGGCGCCTGATGCGTGCCTCCCGGCGCTGCATCCGCCCAAGCCGATTCCGCGCCTTCCGTGTCCGCGGGTGCCGTATCAGCTCGTGCTGAGTCTGTGCCTTCTGCGGCTGCGCGCTCGGCGGCCAACTGCTCGGTCCGTGCCAGGAKCCGTGCGGTCAGGTCMTCACTGGCCTCGGGCACGGCGGCGCCGCGGAGCCTCTCCAGGTACTGGCGCTCGCGCTGCTGCCGGGCGCGGCATTCGGCGCAGGTCTCCATGTGATCGTGGTGGCCGGCGGACAGCTTCCGGGTGGCGCCGATGCGGCTACGGCCGGTCCTGCCCGAAAACCTGCAGCCGGAACCGCCCAGCAAACGTTTCAGTAGACCCATGGACCGCTTCAGAGGAGGCCGGCGATGCGCGGCATTTTGAGCCGCGGCTTGAGGGACTGCTTGGCCTGCTGTGCAGGGCGCGGGTCGCGGTGCGCGAGCTTTTCGCGCAGCATCGTCCGGCCGCGGTGGATGCGGGACCTGACGGTGCCGAGTTTGATGTCCAGCGCGGCGGCGACTTCGTCGTAGGACAGGCCCTCGAGGTCGCACAGCACGACGGCGGCCCGGAAGTCCGGGGGCAGTTCTTCAAGCGCGGCCTGAACATCGACGTCGAGGTTGTTGAATTCGAAGCTCTGCTMCGGACCGGGTTCCCGGCCGGGGAGCCGCGACTCGGCGTCGTCAGCCAGGGCGTCAAAGCGGATCCGGCTCTTGCGCCGGGCCTGGTCCAGGAAAAGGTTCGTGGTGATCCGGTGCAGCCAGCCGTCCAGGGTGCCCGGCCTGAAGTTCTCCAGCGAACGGAACACCCGGACGAACACCTCCTGGGTGAGGTCCTCGGCGTCGTACTTGTTTCCGGTCAGCCGGTACGCAAGGCGGTAGACCTTGGCGGAGTGGTTCGTCACCACTTCCTCCCAGGTGGGCCGTACCCATTCGGCTTCCGCCGCGGTGCCGGGCTGGCCGGTTGGATCAGTTGCCTCAGTTGCCGGGACAGGTGTCAGAACCGACATCGTCCGCTCCCCTCATGGATGGTACCTACGCCTGAACGGTGCCTGCTCGCGCAGGTTCCTGCACTCTTCATTCGACGCCGATCACCACGCGGATGAGCGGATAACCATCATTTCAAAATAAGCTGGGAATTTCCTGACGCGACGCAGTCTTCCGCCGAAGGCAGAACGTCTGCCCGAGGTGGATCGCCTGCCCGCMTGCCGGGGCCACGGCCCCGCCGCCTCCGTGTCGCGTCCCGCCGGACACAGYACGCTGTAGGGAGTACTCCCCTGCCGCCCAGAAAGCGATTACCCATGAGCGCCGATAAGTCCACGAGCTGGTCCTACGCAGAAGATCTGCCTGCCGAGGAYGAGGTCCTGTTGCACGCGCGCGAACGGTCCTTCGAGCTTGGCGTGACTCCGATCGGTCCCGGCGTGGGTGCCGTGCTGACGGTGCTGGCAGCAGCGTCCAAGGCACAGACGGCGGTGGAGATCGGCACCGGCGCCGGGGTGTCCGGCGTATGCATCCTCCGGGGGCTCGGTCCGCAGGCGGTCCTGACGACGATCGACGTCGACGTCGAACACCTCAAGGCGGCGCGCGAAGCGTTCCAGGAAGCCGGCAGCCCTGCCAACCGCACGCGCACCATTTCGGGCCGCGCCGGCGACGTCCTGCCGCGGCTGACGGACGGGGCCTACGATCTCGTGTTCATCGATGCCGACAAACCGAACTACCCCAGCTACGTGGAGMAGGCCGTGCGGCTGCTGAAGTCCGGCGGCCTGCTGATCGTCAACGACGCCCTCGACAAGGACCGTGTGGCGAACCCGGCCGCCCGGGACGCCACCACCGTGGTGCTCCGCCAGATCGGCAAGTCCATCCGCGACGACGACCGACTCGCCTCCGCCATGCTGCCCACCGGCGACGGCCTGCTCATCGCCGTCAAGAAGTAAGCGGCAGGAACCACGCGCCAGGCACAATCAGAAGACGCACAATCAGAAGACGCACAAACAGGAGACGCAAAAGCAGAAAAGGCGGGGTCCGCAGCCTGGTGGCTGGGACCCCGCCCTCTTGCGAAGCTCTTGGTATGAAGCTATTCGGTGACGCCGACGAGGCATTCCTTGAGGTTTGTCGCCTCAGCAGCGTTGAGCTCGACCACGAGCCGCCCCCCGCCTTCGAGCGGAACACGCATGATCAAGCTTCGTCCCTCTTTCGTCACTTCCATAGGGCCGTCGCCGGTGCGTGGTTTMATTGCCGCCATAAGGAATATCCCCTCCATTAGTCCCTGACATACCAGCCCGGCCGGGCTGCGTCCGCTTGGTCRATCAAGCCGTCCGGCAACGCTCCAGGAGGCCGCCGTGACAGACCCGCTCACAACCGCTTACGAATAAACCGTTTGCGAATCAACCGCTTGCCATCAAACCGCTCGCGATTAAACTCAGTGTGCTTCTTGTCCTTGCTTATCCTCTATTATCGCGTAACAATGCGCCCGGAGCTAATCGTTGGACTTTCCAGCGCGCCCCGGAAAGCCGGGGGCGGCAACGCGATATGGTGCTGTGGGTCACGGCGGATAGTCCCCTCCGCCCGGCAGCGGCGCCCACGCCCACAGCCACACAATCCAGACGATCTGCAGCAGGACGAACATGACCACCACGGCTCCCCGGTAGGCGCGGGAGCGCGAGAGCAGTGCGGCGCTGAGGGCGAGCGGGAACAGCGGCAGCAGCATCCGGAACGTGCTGGTMTGCGGCTGCAGGAAGGCCAGCAGGTAACCCATGTAGCAGCAGCACCAGAGCCTCAGTTCAGCGCCYAGCGCAACCACGGGCCGCGACATCATAAAAAGCGTGAAGGCGGCCACGAACACGAKAGGCGCCAGCACTCCGAGCGTCGGCCCGAAGAGCATAATGCCGGTGTCGAACCATGGCTTGAACGGCACCAGGTCATCGCCGCGCCATGCGGTTTCGGTCTTGGTGTAGGCCCCGAGATCGCCGGTTGCGGCCCAGGCGATGGCCGGCCACAGCAACGCACCGATCCCGCTGACGGCTGTCAGCCCGGCCAGGGACCACAGCTGCGCGTTGGTGTGGACGGGAACCCCGCGCGGGGGCCGCGCTGCCACGCGCTGCGAGAGGCGGTAGAGGAACAACAGCCCCATCATCACCGCAAACGGGACCCCGGTGGGCCGGGAAAGGCACATGAGGAGCACCACGGGCATGGCCCACAGGTATCGGCGCTCCATGACCAGCAGCAGCGCGGCGCCAAGGAGCAGCAGGTTGAGGGATTCGGCGTAGGGCACCTGCAGCACTGGCGCCACCGGGAATGCCGCCAGGAAGACGATCCCCCAGAGTGCCGTGCGGTGCGAAGCGCGGTGCCGGAAGATCCTGTAGGCCACGAGGGCTGCCCCCAGCCCGGCGGCCAGCGCGATGGCCGCCAGCGACCACGCCGGACCCGTGCCTGTCAGCCCGGACA
>NZ_JBFTHK010000120.1:0-12887 GCF_056394205.1 Arthrobacter sp. 10T413_2
GTTGTGGCGTCCCCGTGCCGCCAGGCCTCGACCCAGGGCAGCATCCAGAACCGGGGCGCTCCCCCGCCGACGATGGCGGCGAAGTCACGCAAGGGTTTGGGAGTCTTCCCAGGGGCGTCCGCCAGGACGGCGAGGCCGAGCAAATCAAGCTCCGGTGCCGCGCCTGATACCCACTGAATGAGGACGCTTTGGGCGGCTTTCAGGCCCMGCATATCCGACCGGCAGACCAGCAGCACCGATGGTTTGCCGGGGCCGTCGGCGGGGACGGGCCAGACATGGTCGGTGGCGCGTGCACCGGCCAGGACGCCGGCCAGGCGGCTCTCACCCGCTCCCCCATGAGCCCCGGTGACCCAGAGCGTGGCGGTGCCGGTCACGGTGCGGCGGGGCAGCCGGTCTGCCGCGTCGGGTTCGACCATTCCCAGCACCGGGGTGCTGATCGTCGCGGCCGGCGGCAGCCGGACCTCCACGCCGGCGTCGAGGGATTCGGTAGCCTGGGTGGTGATCCAGKGGTTMAGTGACTGGTTCAAGGTTTCCTCCTTTCGGACGGTGGTGGGCCGGGACGGGTTAGAAGCCCCTGGCGACGGCGGCCGCGGCCGCGAGCCATGCCCGCTGGGTGGCGGGCTGCAGTGCCTCGTAGCGGATGGGTCCGTTGACCAGGGCCGGATCGTAGGGGATCCGCACGACGGCGCGGACGAAGGGGGCGAAGCCGTCAGCGATCCGCCGGGCCTCGTCCTTGGCCCGCTTGAGCGCGTCCCCGCTCATGCTGCGTTTGGCGTCGGTGGATTCGGAGACGATGACGACGGCGTTGCGGGCCAGTTCCGCGTCGTGGCCGCCCCGTGATTCCAGGGTCTGCAGGGTCAGCCGGGCGGCTTCGGCACGGTCCTCGACGGCGGTGACCGGGACGACGAGCTGGTTGGTGTGGTMGATCATCCTCCGCCAGTTCGCGGCCCGGGCGGTGTTGCCGGAATCCATGACGACGAGGCGGTAGTAGCGGGTGAGGACCTGGTGKGCGATGTCGACGTCCTCGGCGGTGACTTCGTGGTCGCCTTCTTCGTTTTCGTCCGAGCGCAGGACATCGAACTTGTCGGCGGTCTGGTGGTGGACGAATTTGGCGATTTCGGCCGCGTTCGTGGACGGGGAGAGCAGTTCGGTGGAGGCGTCGATCAGGTCCAGGACGGTCCGGTCGTGGGAGCCCTTTTCGGTCCGCCAGCCGAGGGTGCCCTGGGACTCGTTGTTGTCCCAGGCCACGGTGGCGGCGCCGCTGTAGCGGGCGAGGATGGCCGAGAGCATMACCACGGTGGGGGTCTTGTTGGCCCCGCCCTTGCGGTTGACGACGGCGATGGTCCGGGGGCMGGGCCAGTGTTGGCTGACCGTGCGGCTGTCTTCCCGTTCGGTGAGTTCTTCCTCCGAGGGGTCCATCCGCAGTCCCAGGCGCGTGAGCGTTCCCCGCCAGCCCTGGGTGGCCGGTTCCAGCACCGGGGCGCTGACCAGGAAGGACGTGTCTTTCAGGCTCCGACGCGTCGGGGCCTCCTCCACGGCCGGTGMCGYTGCGGAAGCTACTGCGGGGGCGAGAGTCCTGGTCGTTCCTGTCGTTGCCGTGGTTCCCGCGGGCGCCGTGCCTTTGCCACTGGGCGTGATGTCTGCCGGGGCCGGCTCTGGCCGGGCGGGTTCGACCGGGACCGTCCCGATGAGGATCGTCGCCGCGGGCGCGKCGGTGGCCGTGGGGGCCCCGGTGCGGCGGCGGGTGGGCTTGGGTGTGTAGCTGACGGATTCGGTGCTGCCGTCGGGGCTGACGATGAGTTCKCCGTGGCCTTCGGGGTCATCGATGGCCACCCGGACGGCCCGGTTCAGCGTCCGTGCTGCCCCGACCACGAGGGCCAGGGCGTTCTCTCGGAGCTGCTGCAGGGACCCTGCCGGCGCCACGGTGCGGGAGTTCCCGGCCACCGTGACTTCAGCGGTGCCGTTGTCACGGACGATGGCCTGGATCCTGGGGAAAGCCAGTACCTCTGTCGTGGTGAGTCCCATGAGCTTCTTCCTCTTCTGGAGCGGGGTGATTGGTTTAGCGGTCAGCCGGCGGCGTGAGCCGGTTGACCTTCCAGGTGGCGTCCTTGGACGTGCGCAGCAGCTGGAGCGCGTAGGGCCCGATATCGGTCGGGACCGTGACGGTGACGCCGTAGCCGTTGGATTCATCCACGGCCAGCGTCGCCGGCCCGGTCACCCGGGTGACGGGGATGTTGGCCGGGTCCACCGTGGAGTAATCGGCCGTGGCCTGCGGGGTGAGCCAGCGGGCGAAGTCGTCCGCCCACTGCGTGGCCTCTTCCGTGGGGCGGGCGTAGTCGGCCATGGCCCGGACCGCAACCGTGGCCGCCTCTTCTCTGCTCTCCTCATCCCAGGMGATACCGGATGTGKGCGGAACGGTGCCGCCCGGTGCCTGAGACCTGCCACCGGCACTTAGCGAGGGAGCCGCGGAYGTCACGGCGGGGGACGTGGGGACCTGCTGGCGTTCCGGATCGCCGCCGGTGGACGCCGCAGGTGCGCACGCCGTGCACAAGAGCACGGCGGCCAGGGCTGTCAGGGTGCGTTTMACTGCTTCTCCWCCGAGCCCGGCACGTACAGGAACGCRCTGGGCACCTCGTTGTTCACGGTCCGGGTGTAGTACCTGTGGTCCTGGGGGGCCGGGTTGCCGTTGTAGCCCTCCTCCAGGTAGGTTCCGTCGGTGTTGACGGCCTTCACCACGGCGACGTGGCCGTAGGTGGCATCCGCTCCCCCGGCGGCCGGGGCGTACCAGACGACCGCGCCGACCCTGGGTGTGGAGCCGGTGGGCCAACCGCGAGCGTTCCAGCCGTCCCGCCACGACAAGGCCGAGCCGAGATTGATCCCGTCGGGGCGGAAGGTGCTGTTGAGGATCTTGTATGGGGCCGTGGTGCTGCCGAGCTGCTGGTTGACCCGCCACAGGGCGAAGTCCACACACTCCCTGTTGAACATCCCCAGCGCGCTCGGCTGGTAGAGGGCGGATCTGGCCCATGGCAGGTCATCGCCCGCACCGGAAGAGCCGGGAACCGCACAGCCCGTCCCGGTGAGGGAAAGCTTCGCGCCCGAGAGCGCCCGGACGATCTTCACTGCCGGGCYCCAGTACCGCTGGTAGTGATACGGATCCGCGTTGCGCTGGACCCGGTTCGCCGCGATCGTCGGTTCCAAAAGCTCCCAGCCATCGACCTTCTGCAGAGCCTTGACGAAATCGGCCGCACTGACGGACGGGCGCATCCGGTCCGCGTAGGAACCCCAGGCGCCGTTATCCCGCTGCTGAAACAGACCCCGGGAATCCGGCCCCGCGCCGTCGCCGACATCCAACACCCGCAGACCCGACTCCCCCAGAGCCACCATCACACTGACYATCTGGCCCTTGGCCGACAGATTCAGGGACCTGCCTGCATTCATGATCGCTGCCGCGTTGCTCAGCTGCTCAGTCGAGTACCCGTCGACCGTGGTCTCGGCACTGATCKACACGGAACCTCCGGGGCCGCAATCGGCCGAAGCCGGTTTTGAGTCCCCGAGAAGAAGAACGACCGACAAGACCAGACCCACGAACATMGCAGGCACCAGGAGCGCCACACCGATYTGCAGTCCCTTCGGCTTCATGCGGCCCACAGAGTCAGACCGGACCAAACTCTATTGATTAGTAATAGAGTGAGCACCCAAAAAGGCCATTCATTCTMCATTACTTCAGGCAAGATGGACCTATGCCAAGCCTCATTCGACCAAAACTGCCGCCCGAAGTTGAGGTGGCAATCAGTTTTATGGGCAACCGCGCTCGGGCGGATATCCTGCGCCACCTGTCGATCCTCGGCCCGTCGACCATTGGGCGACTGCAGACTGCGGTGGATATCAGCCGKCMCAGCCTGAATCGACACCTCGATTCTCTCGCCAAGGCGGGTTTGGTTCAGACCGACCCTCCGGCAGGTATGCGCCACGGCAAGGCTGTCGTCTATACCGTTCGCTCCGCGCGGGTCCGAGAGCTGACCCAGGCGTACACCAGTTATGTCGAAGGAATGCGACCGTGACTGCCCCGGGACGCGCCGGCGGTACGCCGGTGCGCGGAAGAGGCGGATACGACTTATTGCTGTGAACACATCTCCACGATAGCAGGGCTGAAACATGCTTCAAACATGTTTCAGTCGCGTTCTGGGTTGTCGCTTTCGTAGGAGTCCACATCGTCCAGGAGTGCGTTGATCGCCTCGAGGGTCTTAATGTCGATGTCGCCGAGAGTTCGGGCCGCGATGTTCTTCAGCTTGTTCCGGCGCATCTTCTTCAGAAGCTGCAACTCCCGTTCAATCCGTTCCGGGAGTTCGCCGGATTCATCGGTCAGGTAGGCCGGATCCACTTCAAAGAATTTAGCCATCGCGACCAAAGCTTCTTTGGGGACCGCTTCGGGTGACTCACCGGAGCGAATTCGCCACCAGCGTGTTCGAGAAAGCTCGTAACCGTTTTCGCGCACGCCTGCTTGGATGTCAGCGAACTCATAGGGTTCTCCGCCTTCGGCCACCACGACGTCCAAGAGGAGATTCACTTTGCGAGCAAGGGCCTMCGCCCGCTCTAGCCGATCGCGGGGACTGCCGCCKCCAACCATAAACTCAACCCCATTCAATTTCTGTCGCAGTMTGCCGCAGCTTGTTCCCTGGCCGGACCCGGCGGGAACCAATTTTCATACCAGCGGCGAACAGCCAGATCCCACCCTACCGGGTCGGAATTCCATTCTTGCGTATGTCCGGAACAATCGAACTCCACGAGCTCAACCCGGTCTTTATGTGCTCGCGCGAAGCGAGCGGACGTTTCAAAAGGAACGGACCAGTCATTCCTATTGTGGAGGATCAGGACCGGGATATTCAGGGAGCCGTGGAATCTCGTGCGGTCAGGGCCGCGCACCTCCAACGGACCTTCGAGCCCGGCCAGTCTGCTGAATCCGTTGAGAGCTAGGAAGCGGGCTATGAGTGAGCCAAGAAATTGGGGACACCGTTGGTGGAGGGCGTTGGCACGCAATACCTCCTCCCAGACCAAGACAGGCGCGACCAAGACGAGGCCCTTGATCATTCTTGCCAAGGATGACCGCTGCACGGTGTTTAGGGCCATCGTTGCCCCAAGGGACCAGCCGAACACCACACATTCAGTTCCGCCACGCTCCGCAACCAACCGAAGAGCTGCTTCTAGATCTCGCCACTCCGATTCGCMCAAATGCGACCGAGCGTCTCTGGAGCGAGGACCCTCACCGTCATTCCTATATGAGATGACCAATGAGCTGAGTCCCAAACGCGATGCGCTCTCAACCCCACGCAGCGTCTGTATCCGCGCACTCCCTTGGCCATGGACATGAATGGCCCAGCGGTCAGTTCCGCGGTCGATCATCCAGGCTGGGGCTGGGCCGAGAGTTGTCTCGACAAAAGTCTCGACCACAGCAGCTGCAGCGGAGGAGGGATCGACCGAGACAATGCCACTCCACCTGCCCCTGGATTTCAGGGATAGCCCAGCCGGTCGATGAAGTAGGCATCGTGTAACTAAGCCGTCACGCGTGTAAAGGATCGGACCGACGACGGCCGGAGGGCCGCCTGCGGAGAGCTGAAGGCCGAACTGCCCCGGTGCCAACGTGTGCTTCGTGGCTGGGAGCACGATCTCATCATCGGAAATTGCCAGGGGGATGATGTCATAGCGGCGCCGGTAAGTGGCTGAAGTCGTCTGACGGGCGGCCCATGCCGCACCGGCAAGGGCGCCTGCCGCAGCGAGTAAGCCGGACCACGCGACAGCCTTCAGCGGGGACGCCACGACAGCCGTTCGAGGTGGTCCGAGGCGCTGGCCAGTTTTCCGAGGCCTTCGTCTCCAATTTTGTCTCTTGCCTCGGGATTCCGGGCCAGGGCGTCCTGGATCTCCACGATCATGCGGTGCAGCTCGCTGCKCCGGCGGTCCGGTCGTTTCGGAACCACACCAAGGTCCAGGGTCAGCCCCGCATTCCCGGCTACGGCCTGTCCCCAGACAGGTTCCAGATCCGCCAGCACCKAACTGGTTCGGGCGGTTTCGTAGACCGCAGCGACTTTGCGGGTGGCAGGAGGCAGGGCCATACCGGTGCAAAGAAACAGAAATGTAGCCGAATTCAATACGGCATAGAGCCCGGACAGGGCGGGGAATGCCTCAACCAAACCGAGTACGTGAAGTGCATMGAGTGCGAGCACATCAACAACGAACAAGACGGCGGACAGGCATCCCAATCCAACGAGCGCGAACGCTGCGGTGTAGATCCCTGTCGTCCAAGCCTTCCGAAAGCGTACACAGGTCCAGCCTGCGGMAGCCATGACTCCGCCGATGTAGAGGTACTGGCCAGCCGAATACAGGCCAGCCGCCCACTGCCCTCCGTAGTCCCGCATGAACGCTGTMGACGTAACGGGAGCATCGATCAGAATGAACATGATGGTCGCCAATATCGCAGCGCCCATAAGTCCTGCTTTGGCCCATACCTCGTACGAGGATTTCGTGCCGTTGGAGCTCGGCTGCACAGCACGATGAATGGCCCGGGCAAKAAAATAGACGCCGGTCAGCAGCAGAAGATTCGCTCCAAGGTCTGCATGGTTCCTCCCGCCCACCCATCCGTCTKCGAACAGGTAAACAGGGTTTATGTTGAGCACCATGGACACAGAAATCAGCACGGAGGCCCATAGAATGCTGGTGTMCTTACCATGGCCGCGTGAGGCGGTGATGATAATCGTCAGGGTGACCATCAGCCCCGCTGCGATGATCTCCATCATCCGAAGACCTCCTCAAAGGCGCCTGGTTCACCGGGGCCGGCCCTCAGAGCCTCTGCCATAAGATCGGCAAGGTACTCGGCCGTTGCTTCTTCCAATGTCTGGAATTCGGTCCGCATGAGGGCCCTGCGCACAATCTCCGGAGACAAGCCACGAAAGCCGCTCCTCAGGACGGTGCCCGCTCCCGGAGTAGTGTCGTGGCCCAAGACCATGTGAGCAAGCTCATGAAGAATGAACTGCTGACGCTGCAGTTCCCAGGGCGTTGGGGGATGAAACACCMATTCCACCTTCGCCCCCGGCAGCCAGAGCCCACAGATGGAGGTACCGACCAGCTTCTCTGTGGCACGAATTCGGATTCGCTTGCCGCGGATGTCTTCGATGACACTCAGAAGCAGACTCAAAGTCAGACCTCCGGGCAGTTCCAGGGCTGCGAATGCACAGGATGCATCGCGGAAAGCCTGCTCAGACGTAGATACAGACAGAGAACGCAGAGCTTGCGTCACAACAACATGACCCTTCAATAGCTTCATCGGGGATAGGCTAGGTTGAAACATGTTTCAAACATGTCTTAGTTTGGTTCAGGATCCAGCTTATCCCGGGCAGAACGGCCCCAACGATATCAAGCGGATCTTAGAAGTMATCGTCATTACTAGGGGAAGGAAGGATGCGCATGACCACCGCCCCGACACCGCAGTCACCCACGATGTGCCCGAGTTCAGCCCCTCCGCCGCCCATCTTCCAGTTCTGCAGGACCGCTGGAAGATCGACTCACGTCGGCAGGTMGGGCTGTCGTCCCACCAGGAAGATAGRGTTTCAGCRCAGGTCTGCGAAGCCCAAGAAAAGTGCGATGCGACACGCGKAGTCGTTTTCTGTAAACAAATCCCCGGATGCCGCCGAAAGCAGTGCTAATTTCGACTCAGTCGATAGCTGTAAACAGAAACCTCAAAGTGGTCRACTTCAAGTAGCACCAGCGATGAAGCAGTCACAACCGCAGGTTGTGCGAGATTCAAAGGACATGACCATGAGCGCAGTAATCAATCGTGGAGGCGGACGACCCAGCAAGGGCCTACGCAAATACATTGGCTTCCGCACGCAGGCTAAGACCGCGGAGGACGTTCAGATGATCGCTGCCGCCAAAGGCATGACTGTCACTGACTACGTTTCCTCCGCCGTCGACCGGTCCCTGCGCGAAGACCTGGCATTGCTRGATCATTTCGCCCATCAGGAGGAACTGCCGATCCGCATAGCCTCATAACAGAAGAAGGCCCGCACTAGGCGGGCCTTCGAAGCTGAAGATCCACGATCCGGGAAGCTTGCCGGCGAACAGATCGTAGATCGGATGGAAGACCTTCACAGGACTTCATTTGTGTTGCAAAACCGATCCTGCAAGATCGGCCTTTAGTCATTCCCTCGACAGGAACAGAATCATCGTACAACAGCACGTCCGCGTGCTGCCAGCCATATACGGCGCTGGCGTGTCGCGCGGGCCATCCTCCACACACAGCCCCGCTCAGGCATGGGCTGCCTTGGCCCCTATCCTCGCAGGTCAKCCCCKCGTTAGGCTCTCACGGGACGCAGGTAAGACGTACCCGCAGAAGCACGAACGGGCCCTCACTGAGGCGCTGCCCACATTCCCGGCGGCGGTCCGCATTTTCGGCAAAGACGGCACCTGCGCCGMGATCTTCCTTGACTTTGACTCCTCGGTCGCAGGTGTCGACTGGGTTCTGGCAGATGTCCGGGCCGTTCAGACCTGGCTGCACTCGGTCGGTGCGCGGTGGATTGAGGATTACTCGCCTAACGGCGGCCGGCACGTGTACATCCCGCTCGAGCCGCGGGTCACGTTTTCTGAAGCGCGTGATCTTGTCGAGGCGCTGGGTACCCGCTACCGGAGCCTGGACAAGACCCCCCACCAGAACCTCCTGCACGGTTGCATGCGCACACCTGGTTCCCCACACAAACGCGGCGGCCACCAGGAACTCGCGATGAGCCTGTCCATGGCGTACGACATTGCTCGTCGGCCCAACTCCGCCGATATCTGGACCGCGATGACCGCTGACCTGGCGGGGGAGATCAACGCCGTCCGTGCGCTTCGGCTCGAGCAGACTTTCACGCCCGTCACCGAGGAAGCCCCAGGCGTCAAGCACCCAGCCGGCCGGATGTCCCKAGTCATGCAGCTGATGGCCCAGACCGGGCTTTACGACTCGAACCGGTACGCCACCKATTCGGATGCCCGCCAGGCCATCGTCACCGGGGCCGCAGCTGCCGGCCTTCAGCTTGTGGAAGTCGAACGCCGCATGATGCAAGGGACCTGGCCCGGGCTGGCTTCCTTCTATGCCCGGTATGCCTCCCGCCACCGGGTCCCGGCACTGCGCAGGGACTGGATCAACGCGGTCGCCTACCTGAGCAAAAATCAGTMAACCAGGCGCGGGAATAACAATGTCCGTAGATCCCCCACAAGCCAGCCAAGTACACAGCCCCCTGTACTAAAGGGCTTGAATCCAATTTCGTCGAATCCCGATGCGGAGCATCGGTTCATCCGGACGTGGAGGACTGCGCTGCAAATCAGAGAGGTCAACTACAAGGAATCACGTACAGGCATGGCGCGGAGGATGGTGCTCAGGGCACTGGGGGAGGCAGCCCACCTGACGGCGTCCCGGTTCATTGAATTCGGCGTCMGGTCCATTGCCGTCGCGACCGGACTGGACCACACCACGGTCGCCTTGCACCTCAAGGCCCTGCGGTGTGAGAAAGACCCCCTCGTCACCTTGGTCGAGGAAGCTCGTGGGACCAAAGGCGATCTGTATATGCTGACCGTCCCCGAAGAGCTAAAGACGGCGGCCGAGGAGGCGTCCTGGCAGAGAGGAAAAATCCACGCCCTGCGCCCTGCATTCCGGGAGCTGGGTCTGCCGGCGGCATTCGTTTACGAAGCGCTGGAGCACTCCCCCGCACTGCCGATCGCCGAACTCGTCCGGGCCACGGGCCTTTCACGGTCGGCAGTGAACGAAGCCCTGGAGATACTTGCTGCCTGGAACCTGGTGGCCCGGAACGCCGGCAAGTCCTGGTCGGTGGTGTCATCGACGTCGTTGAAGCAGCTCGCCGAACACCTCGGGGTGCTGGAAGCTGTCGCTGCGCAGATGCAAAGGTATCGGAATGAGCGGATCATCTGKCGCGAATGGCTGGCCAAGAACGTCAACACCGTCGCCGAGCTCCTCTCCCCCGGTGAGGACTATCCCTGGGAGACATTCGAAGGCCCGCCTGATGATTGGGCGTTGGCGGACATCGCGTTCAGCCGGGCCGGGTGAGTTTGTTTGACGGGTCGGTGACTATACGTGTCCGAAACGGGCCACTCCCCTGTTCTGGCACGGAATTTTTCGTTGACGGGCAGCGCCGGTGCGGCCGCCGTACACATGAGTCTCATGAGGACGAAGATTCACCTGGTGGTTGCGGCAGACCCTTCTCAGGACAGCGAAGGGTTTGGATCATGCCATGCCGGTTGCACCACATGGCAGCCGGGTACCTGTGGGTGCAAAATTTGGACGCACGAGGAGCTGTTCCGCCGCTGCGAGGCCGAAGTGGTCAGCATGTCGGCGGACACGCGGTCCCTGAAGATCGCTCGGATGAACTCTCACCGCGACGCCTACATAGTGAAGACCCCCGCCCGTTTCGAATTCATCCAGACCGTCGAAGGCGTGCTGGAGGAGGAACTCGGAAGCTGGATGCGGGGTGCCCCCAATCGAGGCGCAGAAGACGGCTGGAGCGGCATTGAGGTCGTCCAGGAAGTGGCGAACACCTGGAATCGGCTCCGCCACGACAGGGCCCTGCGCGTACCGTTCGCCTACGGCCGCATTTATCCCAGCGAAGTGAAGGCAGCCATGGCCAAGCACGACTTCAAGAACCTGTGTTCGGCACCCAGCGGCAGAGGACTGCCAACGAGCCACTCMCCCATTCCTCCCGCCGGACGCCGCGGCCCCCGTGCTTATGCCATAACGCATGCCATAAGCACTATGGGAAGTCATGCCTGACGGCCTGCGCGAGGTGTAGCTTCACTCCCCCGCGGCCTGGACCACTTGGTTGTGGAGCTTGAAAACTGCCGAGACAAGGGCGCTMCGTGATGGGGCGTCGAACTCGGTGACCTTCTCATCCAGCCAGGCAATCTGCACGCCGTCTAGGCGCAGCTGGATCTGTATGCCGGCCTCTCCCCTGCGCCGGGGCGCACGGCGGGGCATGCCGGAGATGGTCAGCAGGGTCTCTGCCGCAAATTCCCCCGCAATCTGCTCATCGGTCAGGGTCTCGAAAGCGTCGATGAGGAGGTCGGCGTACGTGGTCCGTTCCCGGTAGACCGTGTCTTTGACATCAGCGAGCAGTTGCGGCGGCAAGTACACCCCGACGTTGCGTAGCGCCCCGGGCACCGCCTCGGAGGCTGCCTTCTGTGCCGGTGCAKCCTTCTTGGCCTCCGGCTGCCGTGGTGCG
The DNA here is from genome assembly GCF_056394205.1 of Arthrobacter sp. 10T413_2. Taxonomy (NCBI): domain Bacteria; kingdom Bacillati; phylum Actinomycetota; class Actinomycetes; order Micrococcales; family Micrococcaceae; genus Arthrobacter; species Arthrobacter sp. 10T413_2. The sequence goes on from NZ_JBFTHK010000120.1 coordinate 11,256, forward strand.
GTCTTCGGCGCGGTGGCAGGCTCGGGCTGTTGCGCCTCCGGCTCCGMCGCCTCAGGAGGCGCCTGCTCAACCTTTGGGGCCTGCTCCTCTAGGGACTCGGGTGCGGCCGCAGGCAGTGCCTGAATGGGTTGCCGTGCAGGAGCCTCGGTAGGTTCCTTCGGCGCGGTCACCTCCGGTCCCGGGGTACCCCTCCCCCGCTTCGGCGGCAACAATCCCTGCAGTCCTACTCCGCGGGCCGGCGCCACGGGTGCGAAGGCTCCTGCCAGGCTCTGGCGGCCGCTCATGCGCGGTTACCGCTTTCGATGTCGTTCAGCCGGGCAAGGATCTCGCCGGTCAGCTGCTCGTACTCTTCAGCTAGTCCCCCGGCGTTGCGGGAGAAGAACCCCTCGGCGGGTTTCTCCCCCGCCCGGAGAGCCTTCAGGCGCTTCTTCTGAGCGTCGGTGACGGCGCCCTCGAGCTCGTGGAAGAGCAGGCCCTTTCGGCGGGCGTCGGCGCTGGCACTCTCCAGGTTCCGGATCCGGGTCTCGAAGACCGGGGCAACGGTGCCTAGCATCTCCTCCAGGGTGTMGCGGACACTGCGTTCCAGACGCAGCGAACGCGGTCCGACACCGAACAGGACAATGCCGGCCAGCTGCAGGGACGGGTTCCGGTCCCGTACGGCCATGAAGCGGCGGGCGATGCGCTCCACGCCGTCGATGCTCGCGTCGTCGGAACGGGTGGGGATGACGACGGCGCTTGAGATCGCGAACGCGCCTTCGACGAGGATCCGCTCCCCTGGTGGAGTGTCGATCAGGATCAGGTCGTAATCGTCTGCCAGCGGTGCCAGAACGCTGTAGAGCATGTCGCCGAAGTCGCCGGCATCGGAGCGGCTGGACCGGGACACCATGAGTCCCTGGATGTCTTCGAGGTCTTGGCCGCCAGGGATGACGTCCAGGTTTTCCCGGACGTTCCGGAGGATCATAGGTTCGGTCCCGGCAATGAGGGCTTGGAAGAGCTCGCGACCGCTCTGCCGCTCGTAGCCGAGGTCCCGGGCCAGGTCACCCTGCGGGTCAAGATCCACCATGAGAACCCGGGAGCCGGCCAGGGCCACGTACCCGCCGACGTTGGCCGCGGTGGTCGTCTTGCCCACTCCGCCTTTGCCGTTAGCCAGGGACACGACCCGGTCAATTGCCCGTGTTTGGTGGGTTTTCGGGGGTACGGGGGCTTGCAGTGATCKTGCCATCGGCCGGTAACTCTCCTACGTGGTGGGTGGCATTGTGCTCTGCCCTTAACGCTATGTGCATTCCCCCCGGATTGATGGCAGTGACACGCATAGGACGGATCACAACTCGTCCGGTTGAACAGTCCGTGGGGCGCTGAGCGGTTCGCTCAGCTGGACAACATGCACACTCCCCTGCTGGACGTCCGGGTGGTCGTCGTGCATGTCTTCGCATGGACGTCAGTATTGGACTTCCTGCCGGGTAATGGGCATGCACCCGTATATCGACCCCTGTGGAGCTGTCTGTTGGGGTTCCAGTTGATCGAAGGGCAGGTGCCTCCGTTGTGGCTCTAGTGAGGACAACTGCCTAAAAAACCATGGATAACCACGCTCGCCATGCAACTGTACGTTCAGCGTTGAGGGCAACGGGAGAT
>NZ_JBFTHK010000121.1:0-12840 GCF_056394205.1 Arthrobacter sp. 10T413_2
GTCAGGCTCGTGCGTCTGGCTGCTACGTCCGGCTAGGCCGGGACGATGTTGACCAGTTTAGGCGCCCGTACGATCACCGTGCGGAGGGCCCGGCCGTCGAGGGCCCGCTGAACGTTTTCCGAGGCCAGCGCCAGTTCGCGCAGGTCGTCCTCCGAGATGTCCGGGGAAACCTCAAGACGGTCCCGCACCTTKCCTTGCACCTGGACAACGGCGATGACCGTGTCCTCCACGAGCAAGGCGTCGTCGTGCGTGGGCCATCCCGCGTTGGCGACCGACGCCGGGTGCCCCAGGACGTTCCACAGGTCCTCTGCGGTGTACGGCGCAAACAGGCTCAGGATGACGGCGACGGCTTCGACGGCTTCGCGGACCGCGGGGTCCGCCCCGCCAGCACCGGTGGCTGAATCTATGGTTTTGCGGGTCGCGTTGACCAGTTCCATGAGCTTGGCGACGACCACGTTGAACTTGTTGTGATCCAGCAGGGCCTGCGCGTCGGCGATGGTGCGGTGGGTGACCGTGCGCAGGGCACGGTCACCGGTGGCGAAGTCGACGCCGGGTTCGCTMGTCACGTCCTGGCCGAGCCGCCAGGCGCGGGCCAGGAACTTCGCGGAACCAGACGGCGAGACATCCGCCCAGTCGACGTCGTCCTCCGGCGGGGAGGCGAAGATCATGGTCAGGCGGACGGCGTCCACGCCATACTTGTCCAGCTGTTCGCCGAGGTCGACGCCGTTGCCCAGGGACTTGCTCATGGCCTTGCCGCCGTTGAGCACCTGCCCCTGGTTCAGCAGCGCACGGAAGGGCTCGTCGGCGTCGATCATGCCGAGGTCGTGGATGACCTTGGTGAAGAACCGTGCATAGAGCAGGTGCAGGATGGCGTGCTCAACACCGCCGACATACTGTCCCACCGGCATCCAGTCGTTGATCTTGGCGGGATCGAACGGGCCCTCGGTGAACTGCGGGGAGACGAAGCGCAGGAAGTACCAGGACGAATCCACGAAGGTGTCCATGGTGTCCGTATCGCGCTTGGCCGGGCCGTGGCACGCGKGGCACTCGACATTGACCCAGGCCTCGGCGGCGGCCAGCGGGGACGTGCCCTTCGGGGACAGGTCTTCGCCGCGCAGGTCCGCCGGCAGGGTCACGGGCAGCTGGTCGTCCGGGACGGGGACCTCGCCGCAGGCCGGGCAGTGGATGATGGGGATCGGGGTGCCCCAGAACCGCTGCCGGCTGAGCAGCCAGTCACGCAGGCGGAAGTTCACGAACTTCTCGCCGGTGCCCTGCTGCTCCAGGATGGCGATGGCGGCCGGGATGGCCTCGGCCTTCGCCAGCCCGTCCAGTGCGCCGGAGTTGATGAGGGTGCCCTCGCCGGCGGTTGCCGTGCCGGAGACGGCCGGGTCTTCCTCGCCGGTGTCCAGCACCGCCCGGACGGGCAGGTCGAAGGTCCTGGCGAAGTCGAGGTCGCGCTGGTCATGGGCCGGGACGGCCATGATGGCGCCCGTGCCATAGTCGGCCAGGACATAGTCCGCGGCCCAGACAGGCAGCTTCTCGCCGTTGAGCGGGTTGACCGCATAGCGGCCGGTAAACACTCCGGTCTTCTCGCGTTCGGTGGACTGGCGCTCGATCTCGGACAGTGCCTTGACCTGTTCGCGGTACGCGTCCAGGGCCGCGGCGTGYTCGTCGGTCACCAGCTCGACGGCGAGCGGGGCGTCCGCGGCGACGACGAAGAACGTGGCGCCGTAGAGGGTGTCCGGGCGCGTGGTGAAGACGGTGACATCCTTGGCGGCCTTGCCGCCGTCGGCCTCGATCACAAAGTTGACGTGGGCGCCCTCGGAGCGGCCGATCCAGTTCTTCTGCATGGCCAGGACCCGCTCGGGCCAGTGCCCGCGCAGTTCGTCCATGTCGTCCAGCAGCCGGTCCGCGTAATCGGTGATCTTGAAGTACCACTGGTTCAGGGACTTCTTGGTCACGGGCGTGCCGCACCGCTCACAGGCACCGTTGACCACCTGTTCGTTGGCCAGCACCGTCTGGTCCTTGGGGCACCAGTTGACGGGCGAATCCTTGCGGTACGCCAGACCGCGCTCGTAGAAACGCTTGAACAACCACTGCGTCCAGCGGTAGTACTCGGGGTCGGAGGTGTGCAGCCGGCGGGACCAGTCCGCGGAGATGGCATAACGCTTGAAGGACGCCGCCTKGGTGTCGATGTTGGCGTAGGTCCACTCGCTGGGGTGCGCGTTGCGCTTGATGGCGGCGTTCTCCGCGGGCAGGCCGAAGGAATCCCAGCCGATCGGGTGCAGCACGTCGTAGCCCTGCTGGCGCAGGTAACGGGCCACCACGTCGCCCATCGCGAATGCCTCGGCGTGGCCCATGTGGAGGTCACCGGACGGGTACGGGAACATGTCCAGCACGTAGCGGCGTTCCTTTGAACCGTCGTCGAGCGGCGTGAAGACCTTCAGGTCCTCCCAGACCTGCGGCCATTTGGCTTCCATCGCCGCGAAGCTGTAGGCACCTTCCTCGGGCGCCTCCGCCGCGGCTGCTGGTGATCCGGTCTGTGTTTCCGGCTGAACGCTCACTGCTGGCCTCTTCTGTTCTATGCGGCCTGTTAACTCAAGCCTGTCTACCGTCAGGCCTGCCTGCCGCCAGGCCTGTTTACCTTCAAGTCTGCACTGTCTTCAAGTCGGCGCTGTCAAAGCCGGTTGCCCGGCCTTGGCTCCTTGCTGCCCGTGCGCGGCACTTCGGCCGTGACCGCCTGCCCTGCGGTCCGGAACGGAGCCCGGACACACAAAAGCCCCTCGACATGGAGGGGCCGCCGCTCGGCAATCCGAGGCCTCTTCGGGATCGAGGTCTCGTCGGGATGCCGGGCGGCTAACTAAGCAGGAGCACAGCGCGCATAGGACCACTTTAGCCCCTCGCGCTGGTTCGCGCTGAAACGACAGCCCGATGCGGCCCGGGAGTCGCAGGCGCACGGGCCGGCCGTCCGCCGCGCGGGCGATTGTGCCCGAAATTGTTATAAATGCCTCACCTGCCGACCCGCGGTACTTACGGTGAGCCCAAAATGGCCGCCGGCGAGTAGTAGAAACGGAAAATCAGGCAGCGACCTAAGGAAAGACAAGCAGAAATGTCGGCATCACCCGGGTGGGAGGCGGTGGTTTTCGGCTCTTTCCGAGTGGTCGTCAATAAAAAAACGCATTATATGCCGCCTAGCTGGGAATGGTCCGTGAATCCCCACAATGCAGCCTCAGAATTTCTCCTTGCCAAACACTTCAAAGGGGAACACTATTCGAGATAGGTMAGCAATTGGGATCTCGCCGGGGGGATTCGCACATGGTCTCGGGTTGAGGAGCCTGTCATGAGTCACTTGCGCACTACATCCATGCCACCAGCAAAAACCCGCAGTGGCCGCCGGTACCGCGGCGGCCCCCTGGAACAGGCCTAGCCATGTTCGGCTGGATTACCCGTTTCAGTATGCAGTTCCGCATCCTGGTCCTTGCCGTGGCCGCGGGACTCATTGCCTTCGGGGTGGTGAACATCCCGCATATCGCCGTCGACAGCATGCCCGAGTTCGCGCCCGCGCACGTCGAGATCCAAACTGAGGCCCTGGGCCTGTCCGCCGCCGAGGTCGAGCAGCTCATCACCTCTCCCATGGAAGCCGACCTTCTCAACGGGGTGGCTTGGCTTGATGAAATCCGGTCCAAGTCAGTCCCCGGCCTGTCCTCGATCGAGCTCGTGTTCGAGCCGGGGACCGACCTTCTGCGCGCGCGCMAACTCGTGGCCGAGCGCATGACCCAKGCCCATGCGCTGCCCAACGTCTCGGCGCCGCCGCTGATTATGCAGCCGATGTCGTCAACCAGCCGCGTGCTCATGGTCCGGATGACCTCCCAGCAGCTCTCAGGCATCGAAATGTCCGTCCTGGCCCGATGGAAGATCAAGCCGCGGCTGATCGGCATTCCGGGTGTCGCCAATGTGTCCATCTGGGGTCAGCGCGAACAGCAGCTTCAGGTCGAAGTCACCCCCACGCAGCTCCGTGACAAGGGCATCACGCTCGAGCAGGTCATCAAAACCACGGGCAACGCCRTCTGGGTGTCTCCGCTGAGCTTCCTTGAGGCGTCAACCCCCGGCACKGGCGGGTTCGTGGAGTCGCCAAGCCAACGTCTGGGCATTCAGCACGTCCTGCCCATCCGGACGCCCGCAGACCTCGCCAAGGTCAGCGTCGAAGACGCCGGATCTCCCATGCTCCTGGGTGAGATTTCCCAGGTGAAGGAGGACCACCAGCCGCTGATCGGCGACGCCGTCGTCGGACAGGATGCAGGCCTGCTGCTGGTGGTGGAGAAGTTCCCCGGAACCAGCGCGCTGCAGGTCACCAGGGATATCGAAGCTGCCCTGAACGACATGCAGCCGGGGCTGTCCGGAATCCAGATGGATACGTCCGTCTTCCGGCCTGCCTCGTTCCTGCAGAATGCAGTGGACGGTCTTGGCGTGGCACTGCTCGTGAGCCTCCTGATCGCCGTCCTGCTCTTCTGGCTGCTCTTCCGCTCCTGGCGCGTCGCGGTGATCGCCCTCGTGGCCATCACGACTACCGTCATGGCGGCAGGGGCGGTCCTGTACCTGCTTGACGCCACACTGAACATCTCGATCCTCGCCGGCATCCTGCTGGGGGTGTCCGTGATCGTGGGAGACATTGTGGAGGATGTTCAGGCGCAGCKGCGCCGGCCCCTGCGGGCCGGCGGTCCCGAGACAGACGCCACCATCAGGTTCCGCATGGTGCAGCTGGTCCGCAGCGTCCGCACCCCGTTGTTCCACGGGTCCCTCATCATGGCCATGGCGCTCGTGCCGACGCTGTTCGTTACGGGAGTCGGCGGCGCGTTCTTCCAGCCGCTGTTCTGGTCCCTGGCGCTGACGCTTGCCGTCTCAATGCTGGTGGGCCTGTCCGTGACACCTGTCCTGGCGTATCTCCTGCTGCCCCGCGAGACGGCCCCGCGCCCTGACTCGCCCGCTGTTGTCCGGGCGAAGTCTTCCTATGCCCGGGCGCTCGAAGGCGCGCGGTCCCGCACCGCGCTCGGCATCGTTGCTGTCGGCGTCGTTGGCCTGCTCGGACTCGCCGCAGCCTCCCAGCTGGTCGGAACCCGTGCGGTCGTTCCGACCATTCCGGACCGGACGCTCCTGGTGCAGTGGGACTCCATGGCGGGCACGTCCAACGACGAAGTCCGCAGGGTGGCGTCGAAGGCGTCCGAAGAGCTGCGGGCATTGCCGGGCGTTTCGGGAGTCGGCGGACATATCGGCCGCGCCATTTCCTCCGACCAGGTGGTGGGTAACAGCTCCGCGGAACTCTGGGTGTCCATCACACCGGACGCCAACTTCACCGAGACGGAAGAAGCTGTCCGCGACGTCGTCCAAGGCTACCCGGGCATCGCCCACAACGTCGTGAACTACTCCCAACAGAAGATCGGTGAACAGCGCAGCAGCATGGATCCGGGATTCGCCGTCCGCGTCTACGGCACCGACATGCCGGTCCTGCGCGAAAAGGCCGAAGAGGTCCGCAAGGCCCTTGAGACGGTTGACGGCGTGCAGAACCCGACCATCAACGCCGGCGCCATGACGCCCATCGTCGAAGTCGAAGTCAACCTCGCCGAGGCGCAGAAAGTCGGCATCAAACCCGGCGATGCGCGGCGCGCCGCCGCGGCCCTGATGCAGGGCATTGTGGTGGGCAACCTCTTCGAACAGCAAAAGGTCTTTGAAGTGGTGGTGCGCGGCGCGGTGGACGTCAGGGACGACCTGACCAGCATCCGCGAACTGTTGCTCGACACGCCAAGCGGCCGCCAGGTCCAGCTGGGGCAGATCGCCGACGTCCGGCTCGTACCCAACGAAGTCGTGATCATGCACGATGACACCTCGCGCAGGATCGACGTCGTTGCCGACGTCAGCGGGCGGCCGCTGGCGGATATCCAGCGCGACATCAACGCGGCGATCTCGCAAATCCAGTTCCCGCTGGAATACCACGCCGAAATCCCCACGAAATACAGTGAACAACTGGCCGGAGACTCCCTGGTGCTGTGGATCGGCGCGGCAGCCCTCATTGCCATCCTGCTMCTGCTCCAGACGGCCGCGCGGAGCTGGAAGCTGGCCCTCGCCGTCTTCCTGTCCCTGCCGGCCGCGCTGGCCGGGGCCGGCATAGCGGCGTGGATCGCGGGCGACGCAATCACCGTGCTGTCGCTCACCGCGTTTGCGGCGCTGCTGGCCGTCGCCGGCCGCAACGCGGCATTGCTCTCGGCCCGTACAGATGAGCTGTKGCGGGCGGCCCCGCAGGAGTCCCGTGAAGAAGCCGTCATGATGGCGGCCCGGGACCGGGTATCGCCCATCCTGAAATCCGCCCTGATCACGGTGGCGATCCTCATCCCGCCGGGACTCTTCGGCGGCGCCGTGGGCGGGGCCCTCCTGGGGCCGATGGCTCTGATCATTGTCGGCGGACTCATCACTACAACCCTCATCGGGATCTTCGTGCTCCCCCTGCTCGCGCTCTGGTTCGGGCCCCGGTCCGCCCCCGAAGAGTGGGCGGAAGTCTACGAAGCCGAAGTTCCCGTCCAGCCCGTTATGCAGGAAAAGGTGGAAGCAAAATGACCAGCCAACAGCCCCTGCGGCGCCTGCCCCTGGCGGCCGCTGTCTGCGCAGCCCTTMTGTTCGCGTTGCCCTCGTGCGCCCAGACGACGGCGGCAACGCCTGCCGCCGTCTCGGCCAACGAACCCGCCAAAGTGGAGAAGAACGCCGCAACCGGCATCGCGAAACTGACCTTGACCGAAAAGGGAATCGAGCGCCTGGACCTGAAGACCGATACCGTCAAGGCCGGCACGGGGACGGCCGTCCTGCTGCCCTACGCGGCCCTGCTCTACGACGCCAGCGGCAAGACCTGGGTGTACACCAACCCGGCCCCGCGGGTCTATCAGCGGGAACCGGTCACGGTGGCCAAGGTGGAGTCCGGAGTGGTCACCGCTTCGGCGGGGCCCGCGGTGGGCACCGCCGTCGTGACCGTCGGCGCGGCTGAACTGTTCGGCGCCGAGTTCGATACGGCCCATTGACATGCGCCGGATTGTCGCTGCGAGCCTGAGGTTCCGGTCGATCATCATTGCGATGGCCGCCGCCCTCATGATCGTGGGCGGCGCGCAACTCAGCAGTGCTTCGGTGGATGTCTTCCCGGAGTTTGCGCCGCCCCGTGTCGAGGTCCAGACGGCGTGTCTGGGGCTCACCGCCTCTGAAGTTGAGGAACTGGTAACGGTTCCGATGGAGGAGGCCTTCAATGGCATTGACGGTTTGGACCAGATGCGGTCGAAATCGGTGTCGCAGCTGTCCGCTATTGTGCTGGAGTTCAAGCCCGGAACCGATCTGCTCACGGCCAGGCAACTGGTGTCCGAGCGGATGGCAACCGTCATTCCGACCCTGCCCACCTGGGCGGCACCGCMGCTKATGCTCCAGCCGCTGTCCTCCACCAGCCGTGTCATGAAGATCGGGCTCTCCTCCGATACCCGGTCGTTGATCGAGATGTCCATGATTTCCTACTGGAACATCAGGGCGCACCTGCTCCGGGTGCCGGGCGTCGCGAATGTGGCGATCTGGGGCGAACGCCTTCAAATGCTGCAGGTCCAGGTTGATCCGGCCAAGCTGGCTGCCAACGACGTCACGCTGGAGAACGTCATGAACTCCACGTCCGATGCCCTGGACGCCGKCCTGCTCAAGTACTCCCCCGGCGCCCTGATCGGCACCGGAGGGGCGCTCGAAACGCCGAACCAAAGCATGGGCATCAGGCACGTCCAGCCCATCACGTCCCCGGCGGACCTTGCCCAGGTGGCGCTGGAGKAGCGTGAAGGGCTGCCGCCGTTGCGGCTCGCCGACGTGGCGACGGTCGTGGAAGACCACCAGCAGCTGATCGGTGACGCGGTGATCAACGGCGGCCCCGGCCTCATGCTGATTGTCGAAAAGCTGCCGTGGGGCAACACGCTCGAAGTCACGCGCGGTGTTGAGGAGGCCCTCCAGGAACTGCAGCCCGGCCTGACCGGGATCGCAGTCGACACCACGTTGTTCCGGCCCGCCTCGTTCATCGAGGAGTCTCTTGGCAACCTGGGCCTCGCGCTCCTGCTGGGCTGCTTCCTGGTGGTCCTGGTGCTGAGCGTTTTCCTGTTCCAATGGCGGACCGCGCTGATCAGCGTCATGGCCATCCCGTTGTCCCTGACAGCCGCCGCCCTGGTGCTCTACTGGACCGGGGGAACGATCAACACCATGGTGCTGGCCGGGCTGGTGATCGCCGTCGGGGTGGTGGTGGACGACGCCATCATCGACGTCGAAAACATCGTCCGGCGGTTGCGGCACCACCGTGCCAGCGGCGGAACCGAAAGCACTGCCCGCGTGGTGGTCAATGCCTCCCTGGAGGTTCGCGGCCCCATCGTCTACGCCACCTTGATCATCGTCGCAGCCACCGTGCCGATCTTCTTCCTGGACGGACTGACAGGCGCGTTCTTCCGGCCCCTGGCCATCTCCTACACCCTGGCCGTGATGGCGTCCATGGTGGTGGCCCTCACGGTCACGCCGGCCATGGCGTACATCTTCCTGCGCAATGCCAAGCTGGAAGACCGGGATCCGCCGGTGGTCCGGGTCCTCAAACGCTGGTACGGCGCCGCACTCCGGCCCATTGTGCKGMGGCCGCTCCCCGGCTACCTCGCCGTGGCAGCGTTCGGCGTCGTGGGCATCATCGCGGCCCCGCTTTTGGGCCAGTCGCTGCTGCCGTCATTCAAGGAGCGTGACTTCCTCATGCACTGGGTCACGCAGCCCGGCACCTCCAATGCCGAAGAAGTGCGCGTGAGCCAACTGGCCTGCAAAGAGCTGATGACCGTTCGGGGCGTCAACAACTGCGGGTCCCATATCGGTCAGGCATTCGCGGCCGATGAGGTGGTKGGCGTCAACTTCGGTGAGAACTGGATCAGCGTCGACCCCTCGGTCGACTACGACAAGACCCTGGCCTCCATCCAGCAGATCGTKGACGGCTATCCGGGCATCCACCGGGACGTCCAGACGTACCTCAAGGAACGTGTCCGCGAGGTGCTGACCGGCACGGGCTACTCGATCGTCGTCCGCGTCTACGGCGATGACCTGGACACGCTGAAGAAGCAGGCGGACAAGGTCAAGACGGTCCTCGCCGGCATCGACGGGGCACTCGGGGCCAAGGTTGCCCTGCAGGTCAACGTGCCGCAGGTGAATGTCGAGGTGGACCTGGATGCCGCCAACCGCTACGGGCTCAAGCCCGGTGATGTCCGCCGTGCCGCGGCCACCCTGGTTTCCGGGGAGGAGGTCGGCGACGTCTACCGCGACGGCAAAGCCTACGACGTCCAGGTATGGAGTCCTCCCGAAATCCGGACCAGCGTCACCAGCATCGAAAACCTCCCCCTGGACACCCCGAGCGGACAGCGGATCCGKGTGGCCKACGTMGCCAGGATTTCGGTAAAGCCCACCCCCAACGTCATTGAGCGTTCGGAAGGGTCCCGGCGGCTGGACGTCAGCGCCAACGTCAAGGAAGGCGACCTCGCGAGGGTTGTCGAGAAACTGGAATCCGAACTCAAATCGGTGGAGTTCCCTACCGGCTACAGCGCAGACGTCCTGGGCGAATACGCAGAGCGGCAGGCGGCTTCCCAACGGCTGCTCCTCTTCGCGATCGGTGCCGTCATTGTGGTGTTCCTCCTGCTCCAGGCAGCATTCCGCAGCTGGCGGCTGGCCACGCTTGCCATGCTGACTCTGCCGGTCGCACTGGTGGGCGGGGTAATCGCCGCGCATATGAGCGGCGGAATCCTGTCGCTTGGCTCGCTGGTCGGGTTCCTGACCGTGATGGGCATCGCCGCGCGCAACGGCATCCTGCTCATCAACCATTGCCAGCACCTGGAGCAGTTCGAGGGCATGCCGTTCGGCCGGGACCTGGTCCTGAGGGGTGCAGCCGAGCGCTTGTCACCGATCCTGATGACCACCCTGGCCACCGCGCTCGCCCTCGTGCCGCTCGTGGTGATGGGCACCAGGCCGGGCCATGAGATCGAGCACCCGATGGCCGTGGTGATCCTCGGCGGACTGGTGACCTCGACATTGGTCAACCTGTTCATCGTTCCATCGCTCTACTTGCGGTTCGCCAAGAAGGGTCCGGCACGTGACCGCGAGCCCCGCCAGCCGGAGCCCGTACCCGCCGCATAGCAGCAACCACCAACACTGAGAGGCCAGACAGATGACTCCACGAGGTAAGAGATTCACCGCTTACGGCACGKCGTTCCTGGTGGTGGTGGGGTCGCTGACGGCGGCGACGGCGGCAACTGCGGCTGCCGCCGCGCCGGCGGCCACCAGTTCCCAGGAACTGTGCGGCCCCGGTTCGGCGCTGACATTCAACCGTTCCGCCTTCCCGGCAAAGCCGCTGATCAACAACCAGTGGCTCACGCTCAAGCCCGGCATGCAGTACACCACCACCGGCAAAGTCGTCTCCGCGGACGGGACCACCGTGCGCAAGGTGGTCAGCACCGTCACGGGACTGACCAAGGTCATCGACGGCGTCACGACGATCGCGATTTGGGACCGCGACTACTCCGACGGTGAACTCGTGGAGTCCGAGCTCGCCTTCTTCGCCCAGACGACGAAGGGCGCGGTGTGGCTCTTCGGCGAGTATCCGGAGGAGTACGAGAATGGCAAGCTTGCMGGCGCGCCCAGCACATTCATCAGCGGCATCGACAAAGCCCGGGCCGGCATCGCGATGCAGGCCGAGCCGCATCGGAACACGCCTGCRTACGTCCAGGCCTACGCCCCCACCGTGGACTTCCTGGACTGCGGCGACGTCAAGTACAAGCACCTGTGCGTCTGTGTCCCTACAGGGTGCTACGACGACGTGATGGTGATCGATGAGTTCAATCCACTGGACCCGCCCAGCGCCGGCCACCAGCGCAAGTACTACTCGGCCGGGACCGGGCTCATCAAGGTGACAGCTGTCKGCGGGGAAGACCAGGAGTTCCTGAAGCTGGTCAACATCAAGAAACTCTCCAGCGCCGAGCTTGCAAGCGTCAACGCGCGTGCGCTGGCGATCGACCRCCGGGGCTACACGGTCAGCAAGGACGTCTATGCCAAGACACCGCGCGCAGTCGTCTCGACGCCCTAGCGTCCTGTCACCGGTCACAAAAGAGCTCCGGCCGGGGAATCCTGGCCGGAGCTCTTCCGTGTCCGCCGAACCGACCGGCGGGTTAGGACGTGGTGCTACTTGACGTCCGCGTCAACCCAGTCCATGGACTTGGTGACGGCCTTCTTCCAGAGGCGCATCTGGCGTTCGCGCTCGGACTGGTCCATTTGCGGCTCCCAGCGCTTGTCCTCGGCCCAGTTGGCCGAGCACTCGCCCAGGTCCTTCCAGAATCCGACGGCCAGGCCGGCCGCGTAGGCTGCGCCCAGCGCCGTCGTCTCGACCACCTTGGGCCGGATGACCGGCACTCCGAGGATGTCCGCCTGGAACTGCATGAGGGCATCGTTGGCGACCATGCCGMCGTCGACCTTCAGCTCCGTCAACGGAACGCCGGAGTCCGCGTTGACCGCGTCCAGCACCTCACGGGTCTGGAACGCCGTGGCCTCCAGTGCCGCGCGGGCAATATGGGCCCGGTTAACATAGCGGGTGAGGCCCACAATGGCGCCGCGGGCGTCCGAACGCCAGTACGGGGCGAAGAGGCCCGAGAACGCCGGCACGATGTAGACGCCGCCGTTGTCCTCCACCGAGGCGGCCAGGGTCTCGACCTCCGGGGCGCTGCTGATCATGCCGAGGTTGTCCCGCAGCCACTGGATCAGCGAACCGGTGACGGCAATGGAGCCCTCCAGCGCGTAGTGCGGTGCGGCGTCGCCCAGCTTGTAACCAACCGTGGTCAGCAGCCCGTTCTTCGAGTGGACGATTTCCTCGCCGGTGTTGAAGATCAGGAAGCAGCCCGTGCCGTACGTGTTCTTGGCTTCACCGGCATCGAAGGCGGCCTGGCCGAACGTGGCCGCCTGCTGGTCGCCCAGGATCCCGGCCACGGGAACCTCACGCAGCAGCTGGGACGTGTRCACCGTGCCGTAGACCTCGGAAGAGGACTTGATGGTCGGCATCATGGAGGCCGGGACGCCGAACGCGTCCAGGATCTCCTGGTCCCAGGACAGCGTCTCCAGGTCCATGAACATGGTCCGCGAGGCGTTGGTCACGTCGGTGACGTGGACGCCGCCGTCGGTCCCGCCGGTGAGGTTCCACAGCACCCAGCAGTCGGTGTTGCCGAAGACGAGGTCGCCGGCCTCGGCCTTGGCCCGGGCGCCTTCGACATTGTCCAGGATCCACTTGATCTTGGTGCCGGAGAAGTAGGTCGCCAGCGGCAGGCCGACCTTCTGCTTGAAGCGTTCCGGTCCGCCGTCCTTGGCGAGTTCGTCGACGATCGGCTGCGTGCGGGTGTCCTGCCAGACGATGGCGTTGTAGACCGCCTCGCCGGTGGTCTTGTCCCACACAACGGCCGTTTCGCGCTGGTTGGTGATGCCGACGGCGGCGATGTCGTGGCGGGTCAGGTTCGCCTTGGACAGTGCCGAGGCGATCACCTCGCGGGTGTTGTTCCAGATTTCCGCGGGGTTGTGCTCCACCCAGCCGGCCTGCGGGAAGATCTGCTCGTGCTCCATCTGGCCCGAGGAGACAATGCTGCCGCTGTGGTCGAACACGATGGCGCGGGTGCTCGTGGTGCCCTGGTCAATGGCGACTACGTACTGGTTCATATTGACGTCCTTGTCTGTTTGGCGTGGCAGTTGAGTTGGCGATTAGTGAGGGATTACCGGGGCGATGATCGGCACGAC
>NZ_JBFTHK010000122.1:0-12728 GCF_056394205.1 Arthrobacter sp. 10T413_2
GGACCACGGCGATGCGGGTGTCCTTGGTCAGGTCCTTGAAGCCCTTGACGTTGGAGTCMTTCTTGGCGACGACGGCCATGTAGCCGAAGTCGTAGCCGTTGGTGAAGCCTACGGTCTTGCGGCGGGCATCAGTGGTGGAAATCGACGAGGAGCCGAGGTCGAACTGCTTGTTCGCGACCTGGGAGAGCAGCGACGCGAAGYMGGTGGACTTGAACTCCACCTTGAGGCCCAGCTTGTCCGCGATCGCGCGCAGGAGCTCGTTGTCGTAGCCGGTGAATTTGCCGGACTTGTCGATGTAGATGTTCGGCGGGGCGTCCGACAGGGTTCCCACGGTGAGGGTTCCGTCGCTGATCAGGCCGAGCTTGGCCTTGTCAATCTTGTCCAGGGGAGTGACGTCCTTGGTGGTGTACTTGTCCAGGGAGGTCTGGTCGCTGCCCTTGAGCGCATCCGTCGGTGACGCCGTGGTCTGCGCCGACCCGCCGCCGCACGCTGCAAGGGAGACCGCCACGGCGAGTGCCACGGGAACGGTTGTCAGCCACTTCAAGGCTTTGCTTTTCATCACGCAATCACTTTCGTCTGAAATTCAGTGGGGCGCGGGGCGACTCATCGGGCCCCGGCTGCTGGCTTGGGCGCCGGATGGGCAGGCAAGCCGCGAAAGATAATTGTGTCATCCGGTGTGGACGCGGATTCAATCCGAATTAATCGGTGGGGAAGTGCGACCACCGYGAAGCATCTTCATCCTCCTGCGTCATGGTCAGTGTTCCGGATAGCGCCGGACGGGTACAGCGGAATCATTGGCGTGGAAGAGCCGGGCAGTTGGAGGCCCCGGGGCGTGTGAGTTCCGTCTCAATGGCTGGAATTGGGCGCCGGGGAAGACTACGTGACTCTTTTTGCCGCCGAACGTTTCGTAATAAGAAGTTTTCCCGAAGAGCAGAGCGGCAGTTTAGAAGTCGCCGCGGCTGGCGTCTTCCGGGGKCAGGACGGGCCAGTCGCCTTCAATGAYGGCGGCCGGTTTGGTCTTGCGCAGGTAACTCTGGAAATCCGCGGCCTGGGCCGAGGCCCATTCGACCTGGAGCTGGTGCAGGTTGGCCGCCGGCATCCTGAGCTTGGGGAATTTTCCGGCCATGGCGTCGAGCATGCGCAAGGTTGCCAGGGCGTCGGCGGCCGAGGTGTGGGCGTTGTCCAGATTGACGCCGTATTCCTCACACAGGGCGGTGAGCGTGCGCTTGCCCTTGCGGTACCGGTCCACCTGCTTGTTCATGATGTACGGGTCCAGGACGGGGAAGCGGCTCAACTGCGGGACGCCGTAGCGGGCCGACTCGGCCGCGAGCACGGTGAAGTCGTAGCTGGCGTTGAAGGCGATAACGGGTACGCCGTCATCGAACAGTTCCTGCAAGACGGCAGCGAGCTCGCGTGTCACCTCGGCGGCAGGTCTGCCCTCGCGGCGGGCCTGCTCCGTGGTGATGCCGTGGACGTCGCTGGCCTCGGTGGGAATCTCGACGCCGGGATCGGCGAGCCACTCATGCTCCTTGATCACCTCGCCGCCGGCGTCCACGACGGTGACGGATGCGGTGACGATCCGCGCCGAGCGGGAGTTGCGGCCCGTTGTTTCGAGGTCGAAGGCTGCGCGGGGAAGGCTGTTCCAAGTGCTCATGCTTCAACGCTACCTGCTGCCTCCGACAGTTTTTGACCGCTCCCGGCGCGTGCCGTCCGGGTGCGGGGCCTGCACTGACGCGACCCGTGGCCAGCTAGGCTGGATCGATGCGAACGGAGTATGTGGAGGCGGTGCTGGAGCTGGTGGCGTTGATCCCGGCCGGCACCGCGGTGGCCTACGGCGACGTTGCGGAACTGCTTGGTTCCGGCGGTCCGCGCCAGGTCGGTTCCGTCATGAGCCACTATGGCAKCCACGTGCCGTGGTGGCGGGTCCTGAAGGCCAGCGGGGATGCGCCTCCCGGACACGAGCGCGAGGCATTGACGCTCTATCTGCAGGAAGGCACGCCGCTGCTGGGCAGTCACGCCGACTTCCTGCGGACCGGCGAGGGACGCTGGCGCGTGAACCTGGCCGCCGGCCGGTGGGCGCCCAGCGACGCCGACTTCKACCGGATAGATGCCATCGCTGAGCGGCTCGAGCGGGAGTTGCACAAATTGTCGGTACCGGATGATGAGATGACTGTGTGAGTAAAGTGACCGAGGTTCAGCAGCCCGAAAGCTTCGATCCGGGCCTGCAGCGGTCYGCGTCCCATCCCCAACCGGGAACTGGCACGGGAAATGGAACAGGAACGGGGCAGGCAGCGGGTGTGGGGTTGCGGTTGTTGCCTCCCCGGACCCACCACAGCGCCGTCCCGGAGCTGTCGCCCGACCAGCTCGCCGTMGTCGAGGTCCCGCCGGGCTCCGGCCCCGTTCTGGTGGCGGGCGCGCCGGGCACGGGGAAGTCGACGGTCCTCGTCGAAGCCGCCGTCCACCGCACCCGACGTGATGGCCTGGACCCGGAACGGATGCTCATTCTGGCTCCGGGCAGGCTCGCCGCCGATACTCTCCGCGACCGCTTCACAGCCCGGCTGGACCGGAGCCTGAGCACGACGCCGGCCCGCACCTGGGCGTCGTACGMCTTCGATCTGATCCGCCGCGCCAAAGCGGAAGGCATCCTGCCCCTGCCACGCCAGCCGAAGCTGCTCTCCGGCCCGGAGCAGGACCTTATCATCAAGGAACTGCTCGAAGGGCATGCGCTGCCCGGCCTCGAGCTGCCATGGCCGGAGGATCTGGGCGCCGCCCTGCAGACCCGCGGTTTCCGGCAGGAAGTGCGGCAACTCTTCGACCGCATCATCGAATCCGGGCGGACGGCAGAGGATCTCGTGGCCCTGGCCCGGCAGTGCAACCGGCCCGACTGGATTCCGGCAGCCGCCCTGTACTCCGAGTACCGTGACGTCCTGGACSTGCGCATGCCCGAGGCCTTCGACCCCGCCGGCATCATCACGGCAGCACGCCAGATCTTCCAGGACGCCCCGGATTTCCTCGCGGCCGAACGCGAGCGCCTTCAGCTGATCCTCGTGGACGACATCCAGGAAGCGAACCCCGCGGTCTTCGAACTGCTTGCCGACATCGCAGCCGGCAAGGACGCCATCATCACCGCCTCGCCGGACACCGTGGTTCAGGGCTTCCGCGGGGCCCGCCCGGATCTCGTGGCCGAGCTTCCCCGTCTCCTGGCCGCCGACGGAGTGATCCTGGAACGTCCCCTCTGGATTGCGCATCGGCACGCCCCGGCCGTGGCGGAGTCATGGCTGTCGGTGGCCGGACGCATCTCCCTGCGGTCCKGTGGCCTGTCCGCGCGCCGGCTCGAACAGCCTGAGCCCTTTACCACGCCGGGCCCCTCCCCGGTCCCCACGCCGGACCCCGCTCCGGACCCCGCTCCGGGCGGGCCGCCCCGTGGCGCCGACGTCAATCCGGGGACGGTCGAGGCACACCTGCTGCCGTCTCCGGTCCATGAACTGCGGTATGTGGCCCAGCGGATCCTCGAAGCCCAGCTGAACGACGCCCGGGACCTTGGGGACATCGCCGTGATCGTGCGCAACGGCGGCCAGTTGAGCCAGCTGCAGCGGTACCTCGCCGGCCAGGGCATTCCGGTCCGGATTCCCGTGGCCGAATCGGCGGTCCGGGACGAGGTCGCGGTGCGTCCCTTGCTGGATGCCTACGCCGTGGCCCTTGACCCGGCCGCGCTCACGCCAGAGTCGGCCGTGTCCCTGCTGACGTCCCGGATCGGCGGCGCCACCTCGATTGAGTTGCGGAGGCTGCGGCAATCGCTCCGCCGCGAGGAACTTCTCGGCGGCGGCGGACGGACCAGCGACGCCCTCCTCGTTGAGGCCCTGCTGGAGCCCGGAGAATTGGCGACACTGGGCATCGAAGGGCATTCAGCCCGCCGCATTGCCCGCATGATCCGGGCCGGGCGCGACGCCGCCGAGGCCCCCGGCGGTAACGCCGAGACGGTGCTGTGGGCGCTCTGGCATTCGACCGGACTGGCCACCCGCTGGACCGAGGCCGCCCTGGCCGGCGGGTCAGCCGGTGCCCGGGCCGACCGTGACCTCGATGCCATGATGGCCTTGTTCCATACCGCGGAGCGCTTCGTCGACCAGCTGCCCGGTTCCGGACCGGAGCAGTTCCTCGAATACCTGCTAAGCCAGGAGCTCCCCATGGATACCCTGGCCGCCAGGGCACAGCAGGAAGACGCTGTGGAACTCATGACCCCTGCCAGCGCCGCCGGCCGGGAGTGGCCTGTGGTGATTGTGCCGGGACTCCAGGAGGGCGTGTGGCCCAATACCCGGCTGCGTGGCGAACTGCTCGGCAGCACCCTGTTCGCCGACGCCGTCGAACAGGGCGTCGAGTATGCCCTGCAACTGGATCCGCTAAGCCGGCTGCGCGAAATCCGTTATGACGAACTGAGGAGCTTTTCGACCGCGGTGTCCCGCGCCGGCGAGGTGCTGATCTGCACGGCGGTGTCCTCGGAGGACGAGCAACCGTCCTCCTTCCTGGACTATGTGGCGCCGCTGCGCCCTGGACAGGACCGCCGGGGCTTCACCCCGGTCGAGCGTCCGCTGACCCTCAGGGCCCTGGTCGCGGAGCTGCGCCAGTATGCACAGCTGGACCCCAACGCTGCCGAATCGGCCGAAGCCGCGGCCGTGCTGGGCGTCCTGGCCACCGCCCGGCCGACGGTTCCGGGCGCGCACCCGGCGAGCTGGTGGGGACTGGCCGAGCTGTCTTCCGACGAGCCGGTTGTTCCTGCCGGCGGGACCGTCTTCGTCTCTCCCTCGAAGGTCGAAACCGTGCAGAAATCGCCGCTGGACTGGTTCGTGCAGGCCGCGGGCGGAGAAGCCGCCACGGATTTTGCCCGCAGCCTGGGAACCTTGGTCCACGCCATCGCGCAGGACCTTCCCGATGCCTCGGGCAGCGAATACGTGGCGGAACTCGTCCGGCGCTGGCCCACCCTGGGGATGAAGGACAACTGGGAGGGCAAGCTGGATTTTCAGCGGGCCGAGTCCATGGTCCGCAAGCTCGCCCAGTATGTCCTGGTCATGCGGAGCGAAGGCCGGAGCCTGGTCGGCGTCGAGCAGGACTTCGAGGTGAAGCTGCCKGACCTTCCGGGGGAGCCCGTCGCCGGACCTGAGTCCGGCGACGGCGGGAGCGCGGGGCCGGCGCGGCCCGCCGTGCTCCGGGGCCAGGTGGACAGGCTGGAGATCGACGCCGAGGGCCGGCTGGTGATCGTGGACCTCAAGACCGGTAAGCGCCAGCCCGGCAAGGCGGATCTGGAGCGTCACCCGCAGCTCGGCGCTTACCAGGCCGCGGTGCTGGCCGGCGGCTTTGCCGGTCCCGACGACGGGCCRCCGCCGCTGCCGGGCGGTGCCGTCCTGGCCCAGCTCGGCACTACAACCAAAAGCCCGGGCATCCAGGCCCAGGCCCCGCTCGACCCCCAGGACAACTGGGCGCTGGAGATGGTCGGCGACGCGGCCCAGGTGATGTCCGGCAGCACCTTCCAGGCCCGCCATGATCCGTCCAAGGGAGGCCACGGCGGCCACGGCTGCCGGCTCCCCGAAGTGTGCCCGCTGTGCGTGCGGGGAAAGCAGGTTACTGAATGACCTCCGAGGCGCCGCCGACCGGCCTGGCAGGCCCACATGCGGCACCGGACGCGGCCCGCACTACCGGGCCCCTTCCCGACCCTCGGTTCAGCCCGGAGGAACTGTCGGCAATGTTGGGGGAGAAGAACAGCCCCACGGCCGAACAGTCCCTGATCATTTCCTCGCCCCTCACGCCGCGGCTCGTCATTGCCGGGGCGGGCTCGGGKAAGACCGCCACCATGGCGGACCGGGTGGTGTGGCTCGTGGCCAACGGCTGGGTCAGGCCGGAGGAAGTTCTCGGCGTGACCTTCACCCGCAAGGCTGCCKGTGAGCTCGCCTCCCGGATCCGGGCCAAGCTGGCAGCGCTGCAGCGCATCGCGGCGGCCGACACGGGGAATGCCGTTTTTCCTGCMGGGCTGCTGAGCGCGGATGCGCTCGAACCGAAGGTCTCCACGTACCACTCGTACGCGAGCGGCATTGTCTCCGACTATGGCCTTCGGCTCGGCGTCGAACGCGACGTCGTGCTGCTCGGCGGCGCGCAGTCGTTTCAGCTCGCCAGCGAGGTGGTGGAAGCCTTCGACGGCGATTACGAACACTTCCGGTCCGCCAAATCGACCCTCGTCAAGGCCGTGATCCAACTGGCGGGGGAGTGCGCGGAGCACCTGCAGGACCCGGCCGAGGTCCGTGGCTGGCTGCAGGAACGGATTGCCGCGTTCGAGTCGCTTCCCTACGTCGCCGACGCCAAGAAGAATCCCACCCAGGCCGCCGGGGACCTCAGCGCGATGCTGCGCACGCGGGCCAGCGTCGCGGAGATGGTGGGCCGCTATTCCGAGGCGAAGCGGGCCCGCGGTGCACTGGACTTTGGCGATCTCGTGGCCCTGGCGGCGMGGGTGGCGCGCGAGATTCCGGTCGCCGCCCAAACGGAGCGCCAGCGCTACAAGGTGGTGCTGCTCGATGAATTCCAGGACACGTCGCACGCCCAGCTGGTCCTCTTTTCCCGGCTCTTCGGCGACGGCCATGCCGTGACCGCGGTGGGGGACCCGAACCAGTCCATCTACGGCTTCCGGGGGGCATCCGCGGGACAGCTTTTCCACTTCGTCCGCGAATTCCCGATCCGTGTCAGGGGTGAAGATGCCGGCAGCGCAGGCTCCGGMGGGGACCAGGGCAGCGGCGCGGCCGGCGCTGCCCCGCGCTTTGCCGTGGCGCCGACGTCGTACCTGACCACCGCGTGGCGCAACGGGCGCAACATCCTCGCCACGGCCAACCTCATTTCGGCGCCGCTGAGCAAGGCCGCGGCCAGCCTCGGGCCTGCCGGGGCCCGGGACACTCCCGACGCCGTCGAGGTCCCGCCCCTGCAGCCCAGCCCKGCCGCAGTCCAGGGCAGGGTCGTCATGGGACGGTTCGCCACGGACGAGGCCGAGGCCTCGGCCATCGCGGGGGACATCCTGAAGTTCCGGGTGACGGACTTCGATGCCGCGCAGGCCGAGCCGGTGCCTCCGGCCATGGCCGTCCTCTGCCGGCGGCGGGCACAGATGGAATGCATCCGGCGCGAGTTCGAACTCCGCGGCATACCCTACGAAATCGTCGGACTCGGCGGGCTGCTGGACACCCCCGAAATCATCGATCTGGTCGCCACGCTCCGCGTCCTGGCCGACCCCGGCCGCTCGGACTCCCTCATGCGCCTGCTGGCCGGTGCGCGGTGGCGGATCGGCCCGGCGGACCTGATGGCACTGCGGGACTGGTCCAGTTTCCTGGCCCGCCGCCGGGGCCGCCCCGGCAGCCCCGATACCGACGACGCGGGGCATGCCGCCGGGGATACTGAGGACGACGCCGTGATTGAGGGCGACATCACGGACTCCGCCAGCCTGGTCGAAGCTCTGGACTGGCTGCCCCGCGAAGGCTGGACCTCGGCGCATGGCCGCAGGCTGAGCCCCGAGGCCCGCGACCGCCTGCAGCGGCTCTCCGACGAGCTCCGGCAATTGCGCAGCTACATGGGGGACGACCTCACCACCTTGCTCGGCGAGGTCGAACGGGCCATGCTCCTGGACATCGAAGTCGCGGCGCGGCCCGGGATCAGCATCCACCAGGCCCGCCGCAACCTGGACGCCTTTCAGGACGCCGCCGCCGGGTTCCTGCACACCTCCCAGCGGGTGGACGTCCTGGCTTTCCTTGCCTGGCTGGAAGCCGCGGCTGCAGAGGAAAACGGGCTCGATGCCGCAGCGCCCGAGKTGAACCACGAAGCCGTCCAGCTCCTGACCGTGCACGCCTCCAAGGGCCTGGAATGGGATGTCGTGTTCGTTCCCGGGCTCAACTCCGGGGCGTTTCCCAGCAGCAGGGACTCGCGGTGGAGCAGCGGAAGCGCGGCGCTGCCGTGGCCGCTGCGCGGTGACCGCGCCGACCTCCCCCAATGGGACCTGGATCAGCCGGACCAGAAAGGCTGGCTCGACGCGGAGAAAGAGTTCAAGTCCGCCGTCCAGGTGCACGGCGAAGCCGAGGAACGGCGCCTGGCATACGTGGCCTACACCCGGGCCAAACRTGTGCTCTGGATTTCAAGTGCCGCATGGGTGGGATCGCGCGCCGGACTGGCTGAAATGTCACCCTTCCTTGCCGAGCTCGAGGGCCTCACGGCGGAAGGCGCGGCCGAAATTCATCCGTTGTCCGTCAGCGAGGACGCGCTGCCGGCGGAAAGCMCCCTGACCTCCGAACTGGAGGTCGCCGTGTGGCCCTATGACMCCCTCGAAGGGCCTTCTGACCCCCGGACGGGCAAACGGCTGAGGCTTGTCAGGGGACGCCGTGCGGCCATGGAATCAGCCGCGGCGCGGGTCCTGCAGGCGATGGTCGACGCCCCCGAAGCCGGCCCTGCCTTCGACCCCCATGACGGACCTGACGGCGGCCCGGAAAACGTCCCGGAACCGGTCCGGGAACGTTCCGCCGGTAACGAGGAACGGCGCCCTGCCCTGCGCGGACCGGCGGCCGGGTGGGCCAAGGAGGCGGCCACTTTGCTCGAACGACGGTCCCGCCGTTCGGTGGTCCAGGATGTGCATCTTCCCGGCCATATCTCGGCGTCCACCCTCGTGGACCTGGACGATGATGCGGACTCGGTTGTGGCCCGACTGCGGCGGCCGGTTCCGCGCGAACCGGGGATGTCAGCCCGAAAAGGCACGGCCTTCCACGCCTGGGTCGAGGAATACTTCGGCGCAGCCGGCATGCTGGACCTGGGCGAGGCGGCCGGGGCTGATGACCACATCGACGAGGCTTACGGCCTGGATTCCATGGTGGAAACCTTCCGCCAGTCCGAGTGGGCACACCGCGCCCCGGCCCACGTCGAGGTCCCGGTCGAGACTCGGATTGGCGACGTCGTGGTCCGGGGCCGGATCGACGCCGTGTTCCGCGATGCTGACGGMGGCTGGGACCTCGTGGACTGGAAGACCGGGCGTCGCCCGTCTGCAGCCCAGCTGAAGGTGAAGGCTGTCCAGCTCGCCGTGTACCGCCTGGCCTGGGCCCGGCTCAAAGGGGTCCCGCTCGAGGACGTCCGGGCGGCGTTCTACTACGTGGCCGACAACCAGGTGGTCCGTCCGCATGACCTCGGATCAGCGGAGAAGCTTGAGGAAATCGTGGCCGCGGCGCTGGGCAGKACAACGGTGGCGACGGCGAAGGATTCCTAGCCGGGATCCGTCACTGGTTCCGGCGGGTCCTAGCGGGACGTTACGTCCACTACGGTGATGGCCGCGGTTGACGTGTTGTCGCCGGACTCCGGCTCCTTCACTGAGTCCRGCTCCTTGCCCGAGCTCGGCTGCACGACGGCGATCGATTGCGTCGACGCGTCTCCGGCAGCGGGTGCTGCCGCCTGAGCGTCGTCGTCCCCGGCCGCGCCGTCGTCGTCCCGGGTATCAGCCGTCGTGGCATCAGCCTTCGCCACATCAGCCTGCGGGACTGCTGCGGCGGCGTTGTCACCGGGGCTTGTGTCGTTCGGTGCGGCACTGGTGACCGTTGTGCCCTCGCCGGCGGGCCGTCCGCCGGCGCCAGGCCCGGGCGCGTCCGGGGTGCGGGGAACGTCCGGGGTGTCGGCATCGGGCCGGGAGTCTGTTCCTGCGTTGGTGAGAGGCTGCATGCCCGGGCCGGGGGCCGCGCCGTCCGCCTCGCGGGGGATGGGCGTGACGTGCACGGCGGGCTTGGCACCGATCCCCGGAACAGGCGCCGAAGCAGTGGGAGCGGGAGCGGCGTCTGGGGCGGGTGCCGGCTCCAGGGGAAGCATCGTGACCTTGCTGACTGCAGGCGCCGTTCCTGCGCCCGGAGCGGCCGGCGCGGCCGGAGCCGCTGACGCCGTCGTGGGCGCACCGGCACTGACGTCGCCTCGTTCCGCGCCCGTTTCGGGTGCCTCGACCGGCCGCGGCAGCGGTTCCACACTGATGGGMTGGCCGCCGTATTCTGCGACGTCGTCGGCCAGCGCGGCGAGCATGGACTCTGCTTCGTCGATCATGTCCTGGTTGCCGGCCGCCATGCCMTTGACGAGGTACTGGGCCAAAGCGAATTCGGCGGACAATGCCGCACGCCGCAGCAGGTGGGCATCGGGTACGTCGCGCCGGCTGGAGGTGTAGTGATCCAGGACGGCGTTCACAAAGTCCTGTTCGTTCGAGGCGACCAGCCAGGCCATATCGTCAGCCGGGTCGCCGATGCGCAGGTCGGTCCAGCCCGTAACGGCGGTCACGCGGTCGCCGTCCACCAGCAGATTGTCCTCGTGGAGGTCGCCGTGAACAACGCAGGGATTGAAGCGCCAGAGGGAGACGTCTTCCATGGCGTGTTCCCAGCGCCGCAGCAGCAGCGGGGGGATCTTTCCCGTAGTGGCGGCCTGATCGAGTTCGTTGAGGCGCCGCTGGCGGAATTCGTTGGGCGTGTAGCTCGGCAGATCGGCATTGCTCACGATCGACCGCGGAAGGTCATGGATTGCAGCCAGTGCCGCCCCGATTTCCCGGGCGAGGGCGGGGGAGCCGCTGCTGAGGTCGTCAAGGGAGCGGGTGGCGCCGGCGAGGTGGGAGTACACGAACGTGCTGAGCTGGCCCTGCCGGACTGTCCCCGCCACCGTGGGCATGAGGAACGGCAGCTCGGCCCGGATACCGGGGGCGAAGGCCCGCAGCACCAGGAATTCTGTTTCCAGCCGGGCGCTGGCCTCGGCGTGCCGGGGGGAACGGACGCGCCAACGCTTGCCCTCCGAGTCCAGCAGGAGGGCCGCGTCAAAGTCTGCCGGATCGTCGGGCGCGGAGCTGACGGCGGTCGGGGTCAGGCCGGGTACCGCCGCAGTCGCTACAGCTGCCAGTTCGATTGGTTTCCTTCTCACCCTCCCACGGTAGATTGAGCGGCGCCCAAGACAGCGATGCCCTCCGGCGAGTCTTGAGATCGGTGCAAAAACAGGGAGAAAACAGGGACAAAACAGGGCCAGCACCGGGGCAAACGGCATATCCCGGGCGCCCCCCGGGAGAGCCCGGTCGCGTGGGCGGCAAATGTCAATTGTCGGCCCRAGTCAGTACGGTGGGTACATGAGTCTTGCGGAGTCACCAACCCCGTCCCCGAAGTCCGGGAATAYGCCCACTGAACCCGCGGCAYCCCCGGTGCAGCTTCTGCCGGCAAATCATCTGATGGATACGGTCCTTCCGGTGCGCCCGGCCCTGATCGACMGCGGGTCCGCGGCCCGGCTGAAACCCGGAATGCTCGCGGAGGTGCTCGGCACGGGGTCGGCGCGGGCCATGGTGCTCTCCGGCCGCCAGGCCCTGGTCAGCGACCACAGCCTCGTCCTGCTCAATGCGGCCGAACTCGCCGAACATCTGGCCAACACCCCRTATGCCCCCGAGCACGTCATCTACCTCGGCTCGGCCCTGGCAGGTTCGGACCTTGAGGCCGGCACGGAGCTGGTCCTGTTTGTGCTKCCGGCCCAGTTCGAAGTGCGGGCGGAGGAATTCGAAACCCACATTAGCGGAATCCCCGCCGATGCTCAGTGGGCCGGCTTCCGCGAGGTCGCCGCACGCTTGAACCCCACGGACACGGCACTGTTCATCGAAGCCAGTGYCATCGCCAACTGGCATGCCACCCACACTCATTGCCCGCGGTGCGGCACGCCCACGCAGGCGGAAGCCGGCGGCTGGGTCCGCCGCTGTCCGGCCGACAACTCCGAGCACTATCCCCGGACGGATCCGGCGATCATCGTGACCGTKGTGGGGTCCGACGGAAGGCTCCTGCTTGGCGGCGGCGGTCCCCTCGACGCCAAGAACTATTCCACCCTCGCCGGCTTCGTCGAACCGGGGGAGTCGCTCGAACAGGCCGTGCGGCGCGAGATCGGCGAAGAAGTCGGGGTCCGCGTCACCGCCTCCCAATACCTCGGTTCGCAGTCCTGGCCGTTCCCCGCCTCCCTAATGCTCGGCTTCACGGCCACGACGTCGGACACCGAAGCCCGGCCCGACGGCGTCGAGGTCACCCGGGCGCGCTGGTTCAGCCGCAGCGAACTGCAGGAAGCCGTCCTCAGCGGCGAGATCGTCATTTCCAGCAGGCTCTCCATCGCCCGGTCCCTCATTGAACACTGGTACGGCGGCGTCATCCAGGACGCCGCAGACAGCGCCTGACACGGCCTGACCCATCCGCAGGACACCGACTACCGACTGAGCAGCAAAAGTGACCACAGAGAAATTGAACTTCAGCACCCTCCTCGGCGKCGAGACCACCGGATCCGGCGGCACTGTATCCGACGGATCCATGTCCGACGCCCTGCCCGCAGCGGACACGCGCTCGCTTGAGGAACGGATCCTCGGCGGCCTCGACGCCGAACAGCGCGAAGTCGCCAGCACCCTGCAGGGACCCATGTGCGTACTGGCCGGCGCCGGGACGGGCAAGACCCGCGCCATCACGCACCGGATCGCCTACGGCGTGCACTCGGGCGTGTACAGCCCGCAGCGGCTCCTGGCCGTGACCTTTACCGCCCGGGCGGCCGCCGAGATGCGCAGCCGGCTCCGTGACCTGGGCGTCGGCAACGTCCAGGCCCGCACCTTCCACGCCGCGGCACTGCGCCAGTTGCAGTTTTTCTGGCCGCAGGCGGTCGGCGGAACGCTGCCCAACCTGCTGGACCACAAGGCGCAGATG
>NZ_JBFTHK010000123.1:0-12675 GCF_056394205.1 Arthrobacter sp. 10T413_2
ATCGGCAGCCTGTCGGGGATGACCAAAGTGAGGACAGGCGCTGTCAGTGCGTGAACCGGCGATGAGGAGCTCTAGCTTGAAGCCGCGTCCGCGCCATACGGGGCGGCCCCGCTGATGACCTCGTTCGAGGCGCTGTGACACCACTCGGAGAACGAACCGGGGTACAAAGCAGCGGTAAAGCCAGCGATCTCGAGGGCGGCGATTTCGTGGGCCGCCGTCACCCCGGAACCGCAGTACACGGCGGTGGGGACGGCTGAACGGTAGCCGAGCCGTTCGAAGCGTTCCCGCAGCTCGGCCGGGGGCAGAAACCGCCCGTCGGGCTGCAGGTTCCCGGTGGTGGGGGCACTCACTGCGCCCGGAATATGACCGGCGCGGGGATCCACGGGTTCGACTTCCCCGCGGTACCGCTCCCCCGCCCTGGCATCGWGAAGCAGCCCGCRCCGACCCCAGGAAGCCGCCTGGCCGGCGTCGATCGCGGGCATGGCTCCCMCGGACACAGTGACATTCCCCGGTGCAGGCTGCTCGGCTCCGGCTGCCAGATCGAACCCGGCAGCGCGCCAGGCGGCCAGACCKCCGTCGAKCAGCTGGACGGAACGGAAGCCGGCGTTGCGCAGCATCCACCACAGCCGGGCGGCGGCCATGTTGCCGCTGTCGTCGTACGCCACGACGGCGTCGCCATCGTTGATGCCCCAGCGGCGCGCGGACTCCTGGAACTGCTGCGGCGTCGGCAACGGATGCCGACYGCGGCTCGGTTCCGCGGGGCCGGCAAGTTCGGTGGCCAGATCCACGAAGATAGCTCCGGGGATGTGTTCGCGCAGGTAGTGGTCGTGGCCGTGGGGGTCGCCCAACGCCCAGCGAACATCCAGGAGCACTGTGCGGCGGCCCGTTTCTCGGGCGCTGTCCAACCGGTCCTTGAGAGMAACTGCATCGATGAGGGTGTCCATGCGCCCACTCTATCTTCGGCCTCCCGCCGTCTTCGGTAGGCTGTAGCGGTGAACACCGCGCACCGACACGACCGGGCCTGGGCCGACGAAGCCGTCCGCCGGATCAATGCCGAGAACAACCGATMTGCCGACACCCACCTGTATTCCGTCCCGCTCCCGGAGCACTGGGGCGTGCAGCTGTACCTGAAAGACGAATCCACCCACCGCACGGGCAGCCTCAAGCACCGGCTGGCACGTTCGCTGTTCCTGTTCGGCCTCGTCAACGGCTGGATCCGGGAAGGCACCACGATCGTCGAGGCCTCCAGCGGCAGCACCGCCGTCTCGGAAGCCTATTTTGCGCAGCTGCTMGGACTGCCCTTCATCGCGGTCATGACCCGKACCACCAGCCGGKAGAAGATCGCCCTGATCGAGCAGTTTGGCGGCTCGTGCCATCTGGTGKACMATGCCTCCGAGGTCTACGACGCCGCCGCCGGCCTCGCCAGCAGCACCGGCGGGCACTACATGGACCAATTCACATACGCCGAACGGGCCACGGACTGGCGCGGGAACAACAACATCGCCGAGTCGATCTTCGGCCAGCTGGCCCTGGAGGAGCATCCGGTCCCCCGCTGGGTGGTGGTCGGTGCAGGCACCGGCGGCACCAGCGCCACGATCGGCYGCTACCTGCGCTATCAGCGCCATGAGACGAGACTCGCCGTCGTCGATCCGGAAAATTCCGCGTTCTATCCGGGCTGGCGGGACAGCCAGTCCAACGGCGGGAACTCCGCCGCCCGCGGTACATCAACTGCCGGGACGGCGTCGGGCCTGCCGTCCCGCATCGAGGGCATCGGCCGGCCGCGGATGGAGCCGAGTTTTGTGCCGGCCGTGATCGACCACATGATCCAGGTTCCCGACGCCGCGTCCGTGGCGGCCATGCGCCACCTCAGGGAGCACGCAGGGCTTCACGCCGGGCCGTCCACCGGCACTAATCTCTGGGGTGCGTGGCAGCTCATCGCCGGGATGATCGCCGAGGGCCGCCGGGGCAGTGTTGTCACGCTCATGTGCGACGCCGGGGACCGCTATGCCGGGAACTACTACAACGCGGAGTGGCTGGCTGCCCACGATCTGGACCCCGAACCCCACGAGGCCGTGCTGCGCGGCTTCTTCGAGAGCGGGGTGTGGCCGGACTGAACCGCCGGGGCGCCCGCGGTGGCTAGACCTCCAACGGGCTAGACCTCCACCGAGTCTCCGCTGGAGAGGTGCCGGTACTCGGTCCCGTATTTCGCTCCGATCCGGGTCACATGCCCTTCAATCAGGCCTCGGCCCGTGTCGTTCAGGAGCGCGTCGTGGACCGGGAACGCMAGCGGTGCGCGGACGCCGATCACAAAGTCCACCACTTCGCCCACCTTGTTCCACGGGGCGTGAATGGGGACCAGCAGCGTCCGGACCTCGACGCCGTCGGGAATCGCGAAGGAGTCCCCCGGGTGGTAGACGTTGGCATCCACGAGGTAGCCCACGTTGGCCACGACGGGAATCTGCGGATGGATGAGGGCATGCTGAMCCCCGAAGGTCCGGACCGCGAAGCCTGCCGTCTCAAAGTCCTCGCCGACGGCCGCCGCGTGTATGCGGCTCGCGGCGTCGGGCGCTTTGCTGCGCAGCGTGACGGCCACAACCTCCGKGGCGAACAGCTCAAGGGCGGCGTTGCCCTGCAGCGCCGCGGCGACGGCGTCAACGTCCACATGGTCCGCGTGCTCGTGCGTGATCAGCACGGCATCCGCCCCGGCCAGCGCCTGGTCCGTCTCAKAGAACGTACCCGGGTCGAGCACCAGCACCCGGCCGTCCTTCTMGAGTCGGACACAGGCGTGGGTGAATTTGGTCAGCTTCATCCGGCCAGCCTAGGCAACACCCGTCACGGTGTCCACGGAGCGCTGCCGGCAATCTTGGACGCTGGTAATCTTGGACATTGCCACCATGCCTCAGCGGGTCCCCCCGCGAAACCCCCAATGCGAAGCGAGTTCAACGATGTCCCAGGGCGCCACCGCCGGCAGCAGCCGGATTCCGGCCCCGGCGTCAGCGCCGAGACCCGTCTCGTCCGCGGCACCGGCGCAGGGCAAGGAKCAGCGCGTCACCAAACAGCGTCTCGCCGTCAGTGCCGCCCTGGACGATCTGGCGGACTTCGTCAGCACGCAGGAGCTGCACCGCATTCTCCAGGAGCGCGGGAGCACGGTGTCCCTCGCGACGTCCTACCGCATCTTGCAGTCCCTCGCGGACGACGGGCTGGTGGATGTCCTGCGCAACGCCGACGGGGAAGCCGTGTACCGGCGCTGCGCCGTCACCGGGCACCACCATCACCTGCTGTGCCGCAACTGCGGCAAGGCCGTGGAAGTTGAAGCACCCGCGGTCGAAGCCTGGGCCGCGAGGATCGCGAAAGAGCACGGATTCACGGCTGTGGAGCACACCGTGGAAATCTTCGGGCTATGCCCCGAGTGCACGGCGCTGCAGACCGCAAAGTAGCCTCGCCGTCGAAGTTCCCTGCAGCACGACGGCCGAATTTCCCCGCCTTTGACGTGGATCAGCGGCAATCAACCAGCGGGTCGGGGCGCCACGCGGTCGATCCTGCGCAAACCTGGGGAAAATCGGACGCGGCAGGCGCACGCGCTCAAGCCACCGGCGTCGAGGTAGGGGTCGGCGTGCGGACAACCCGGCCATTAAGTCCCCGCTTCGCCCGCGCACCGCCGATCACCCGGCAGGCCACGTAGATCAGGAACGACAGCGTAGTGACGTAGGGGCTGATGGGCAGCCGGCCGCCGAGGGCCAGCAGGATTCCGCCGACGGTCGCCGTCATGGCGAAGACGATGCTCAAGGTGACCACCAGCCGGGGCGAGGACGTGACCCGCATGGCCGCCGCCGCCGGCGTGATCAGCAGGGCCAGCACCAGCAGGGCGCCCACAATCTGGATCGATAATGCCACGCTGATGCCCAGCAACACCATGAAGGCCAGGGACAGGGCCCGCACCGGCACGCCGCGGGCGGTGGCGACGTCGGGGTCCACGCTGRCAAAGGTCAGGGGCCGCCAGATGGCGACCAGCGCCAGCATCACCACGACGGCGGCGGCTGCMAGGACCTGCAGCTGGACCGTTCCGACGGACACAATCTGCCCCGTGAGCAGGCCGAACTTGTTGGCGGCCCTGCCCTCATACAGGGACAGGAACAGKATGCCCAGGCCCAGACCGAACGGCATGATGACGCCGATGATCGAGTTCTTGTCCCGCGCACGGACGCCCATGAGGCCCAGCACCACGGCCGCCAGCACCGATCCTGCCAGCGAGCCGAGGATGATGTCCGCGCCGATCAGCAGCGCGAACGCCGCACCGGCAAAGGAGAGTTCGGAGATGCCGTGGACCGCGAAGGCCAGGTCCCGTTTCATCACGAAGGTGCCCATGAGGCCGCCCAGCAGCCCGAGGACGGCGCCGGCCCAGATCGAGTTCTGCACCAGGACCAGCAGCTCGCCGTAGTTTTCGAAGTTGAAGATTGAATGCAGCAGGTTGCCCAGATCCATCTAGCCCGCCTCTCCCGCGACTGAATGCGCGTCGTGGTGGTGGTGCGTCGTGGCATCGGGCAGCCCCACCACGATCAGCCGGCCGTTGGCCTGAATGACTTCTACCGGGCTGCCATACAGATCGGAGAGCACCTCGGTGGTCATGACCTCGGAAGGCGTGCCTACGCGGAACCGTCCGCCGGCCAGGTACAGGACGCGGTCCACGTAGTCCATGATCGGGTTGATCTCGTGCGTCACGAACACCACGGCGCTGTCGGCATCGCGGCATTGCTTGTTGATCAAGGCGCTGACGGCCTGMTGGTGCTGAAGATCCAGGGACAGCAGCGGCTCGTCGCACAAGAGCACCTTGGGATCCGTGGCGAGGGCCTGGGCCACGCGCAGGCGCTGCTGCTCACCGCCGGACAGCTKCCCGACCGGCACTTTGGCGTAGTCGCTGGCGCCGACGAGCTCCAGGAGTTCGTCCACCTTCCGGTTCACTTTTGCGCCGCCAAGGCGGATGCCCCAGCGGTGGCCGTCGACGCCGAGGGCCACGAGGTCGCGGGCGCGCAGCGGCGTGTCGGGGTCGAAGGATTTCTGCTGCGGGACATAGCCGATCCGGCGGCTTCCCCGTTCGACGGGCCTGCCGTCAAGCACGGCCGTGCCCGTGCTCAGCTCCTGCAGCCCGAGCAGGACCTTGAGGAAAGTGGTCTTGCCGCTGMCGTTAGGACCGAGTACGGCGAAGAATTCACCCGGGTTGATGTCCAGGTCCAGGCCCTCCCACAGTGTCCGCTGGCCGAACGACAGGGAGGCGCCGCGGAGGCTCACTACCGGTGTCAAATGAGGTTTCCTCGATTTCCCTGCGGAGACAGACGCTTCCGTTGTTGCGATCATCCTAGGGCCTTGCTGATGCTCGCCACATTTGCGGTCATCCATTGCAGGAAGGTCTGGCCCTCGGGAAGGGTTTCGCTGAAGTTCACGACCGGGACGCCGGCGGACGCGGCGGCTTTCTTCAGCGCCAGCGTCTGCGGCCCCTCGGTCTGGGTATTGTAGGCCAGCAGCCGGACGCTCCCCGATCCCACGAGATCGACGGCGGCCTTGAGGACGGCCGGCGGGACATCGGCGCCTTCCTCGATCGCCGCCGTGTATTCGGCCGGGGTCTTGTTCTCCAGTCCTGCATCTTCCAGCAGGTACAACGGCACCGGCTCGGTGACGGCCACGGGCACATGATCCTTCGCKGACTTCATCGCGGCGAGCTTGGTTTCCAGGCCGCCGAGCGAGTCCTTGAAGGCGGCCGCGTTGGTCCGGAACGTCTCCGCCGAGGCGGGTTCCAGCGTGCCGAGTTTGTCGGCAATGGCGTTCGTGAGGCGGGACATGGCCGGCAGGCTGTACCAGACGTGCTCGTTCAGCCCGGTGGCCGCATGGGTATGGCCGGAGGCCTCGGGGCTCGCCGCTGCCGGGCTTTCGGAGGCAAGGCCGGAGACGTCCACGGCGCTGATCACATTGCCGCGGTCMAGCCCGGTGTCCGTTGCGAGCGTGTCGATGAAGGAGTCGTAGCCCCCGCCGTTCTCCACCACGAGTTCKGCCTTGGAGACAGCCAGTTTGTCCTGGGTGGTGGCCTCGTAGGAGTGCKGGTCCTGGCTGGTGCGGCTGATKATCGAGCTGACCCGGACCTTGTCGCCGCCGATGCTGGAGACGATGTCGCCATAGACACTCGTAGAGGCTACKACGTCGACGACGCCGTCGCCGGCGGTCCCCCGGGCGCTTCCCGCCGTCGGAGCGCACGCGGTCAGCAGGAGGCCTAGGCCGGCAAAACCAGCCAGCACGGCTCGGGCAGCGGGACGGCGCACGGGAAACCTCGGATCTGTTATTGAGAATCAGGAGCAATAGCAACAGCCCGAGTGTATCCMTAAATAGGAATCATTCCTATTTAGGGATACCCGGCGCGCCGCCGTGCCGCCCGTCCGCTACTGGCAACGCGCTACTGCTCCTGGCCCAGCCTCCGGTAGCCGGTGGCCTGCGTCGCGTCGCGGRTCTCGCCGACCAGCTGCTCGATCACGTCTTCCAGGAACAGCACGCCCTGGGTCAGCCCGTCGGGCCCGATCACGCGGGCCAGGTGCGAGCCCGTGCGCTGCATGACGGACATGGCCTTCTCGATTTCGTCGTCCATGGCGAGGTTCGCCAGCGACCGGATGCGGCTTTCCGCAATCGCCTGGTGGTACCCGGCGTCGGGGATGGACAGCACGTCCTTGATGTGGAGGTAACCGGCCAGCATGCCGTCGTCGTCGAGCATCGGGAAGCGCGAAAAACCGGTCCGGCTCACTGCTTTTTCGAATTCCGCCGGCGTGGTGGCCGCTTTGAGCATGACGAGCTTGTGCAGCGGCACCATCACGTGGGACGCCGTGTGCTCCGAGAACTCCAGCGCTCCGGTGATGAGCCCGGCGTCGTCGTCCACGAGCCCGTGACGGGTGGATTCCTGCACGATCGACTGCACCTCTTCAAGGGTGAAGGAGGACGTGACCTCATCCTTCGGCTCAATCCGCATCAGCTTCAGGATGTGGTTGGCGGACCAGTTGAGGGCCGCAATGACGGGCTTCACCACCCGGGCAATGAACATCAGCGGCGGAGCCAGCAGCAGCGCCGCCTTGTCCGCGACGGACACCGAGATGTTCTTCGGCACCATTTCGCCAAACGTGACGTGCAGGAACGTCACCACCAGCAGGGCGACGGCGAAGGCCACGAGGTCCGCAGCCTCCATCGGGATGCCTGCCGCTTCCAGCGGCACCGCCAGGAGGTGGTGGATCGCGGGTTCGGCCACCTGCAGGATCAGCAGCGAGCAGACGGTGATGCCGAGCTGGGCGCACGCGAGCATGAGGGAGACGTTTTCCATGGCCCGCAGGGTGGTCTGCGCGCGCTTCGAGCCGGCCTCGGCCAGGGGCTCGATCTGGCTCCGGCGGGCGGACATGATGGCGAATTCAGCCGCCACGAAGAAGGCGTTGCCKACCAGCAGGACGGCAAGCCACAGGATTCCTGCCCAGTCGCTCATGCGGCACCTGCCTGGCTGGCGGGMTGGCCGCTGCCCGGGACCCGGGCGGGCCGGAAGCAGATCCGGTCGATCCGGCGGCCGTCCATGCGGGTCACGCTGAGCGTTCCGCCGACGACGTCGACCRTGTCGCCGACTGCCGCGATGCGGCCAAGCTGGCTCATGACGTAGCCTCCCACCGTTTCGTAGGCAGCTTCGTCGGGCACGGTCAGGCCCGGGATCTGTTCGGAGAGTTCATCGGGCCGGAGCAGTCCGGGGAAGTACCAGTCGCCCGAGGCGCTCTGGAGCAGCCCCGGCCGGACTTTGTCATGTTCATCGGCCACTTCCCCGACGATTTCCTCCACGAGGTCCTCCAGCGTGGCGACGCCGGCCGTTCCGCCGTACTCGTCGAGGACGACGGCCAGTTGCAGGTTGCCCTCACGCAGTTCGGCAAGGAGGGCATCCAGGTGGATGGTTTCGGGCACCCGGAGGACATCGGTCATGATGGCGCCGGCCTGCAGTTTGGCGCGGCGGTCCGCGGGAACGGCGATGGCCTTCTTGATATGGACCACGCCGCGGATGTCATCGGACGACTCGCCGATCACCGGGAAACGGGAGTAGCCGGTGCGCTTGGCGGCCTCGACGATGTCCGACACCGGCTGGTCGGCGTCGATGGTCTCCACCCGGATGCGGGGGGTCATGACGTCCGCGGCGGTCCGGCCGGAGAACTTCAGGGTCCGGGCGATGAAGTTGGCCGTTCCGGCGTCGAGCGTGCCCATGGCCGCGGAGCGGCGGACGAGGGAGGCGAGTTCTGCCGGGGTGCGCGMGCCGGAGATTTCCTCCTTGGCCTMCAGGCCGAAGACGTTGAGGACCTTGTTGGAGAAACMGTTMAGGACCACGATTGCGKGCTTGAAGATCGCGGTGAACACCAGCTGGGGCCGGGCAACGGCCTTGCCGATCKGGAAGGACAGGGCGATCGCCATGTTCTTGGGCACCAGTTCGCCKATCACCATGGAGAGCAGGGTGGCCAGCGCCATCGCCAGGATCAGGGAGACGGAGGCGACCGCCGCTGCCGGGACTCCGATGGCCGCGAGAGGGCCTTCGAGCAGCTTGCCGACGGACGGTTCCATGACGTAGCCGGTCAGCAGTGTGGTCATGGTGATGCCGAGCTGGCAGCTGGAGAGCTGGGTGGAGAGGGACTTGAGGCATTTGAGCAGAGGCTCGGCGGCGGTGTCTCCCCTGTCGACKGCGCGCTGCACTGTCGCCTGATCAAGGGCGACCAGGGAAAATTCCACGGCAACGAAGAAACCGGTGCCGAGGATGAGCAGGAGCCCTGCTACGAGGAGAAGCCATTCCATTTAATGGCCTGCTTCCGGAGCGGCGGCGCACAGCCGGTGCCGTTGCGGGGTGCGTAATGGCTGGAGGCGGCGGGCCGGCGGAGGATGGTCGGCGGCAGCCGACGCTGTGTCCTGGAAGGCTCCGGAGTGGCGAATGGCCGGAGAGTGATGGGCGCGTGAACGGGGTTTGCCGGCTCTGCGGGTGGACTGCGCGGGAACGGTTTCCGTTCTTCGCTGACAGCCCCCAGGCCGGCACCTAGATTTACTGTCCATAAGAATTTCAGTCTACAGGAGCAGCCGCCGCCAGCCCCCGAGCTGCGGCGTCACGGGGGGCGTCACCCCGCGGCGTTCGCCCACCGGGCCCACCAGCCGGGCCTACCAGCTTTGCGGGACGGGGCGGCCTTCCTCGTACCCGGCCGCGGACTGAATGCCGGCCACKGCACGTTCGCGGAAGGCGGCGAGATCGGCGGCGCCGGCGTAGCTCATGGAGCTGCGCAGGCCGGCGGTGATCATGTCCAGCAGGTCCTCGACGCCGGGCCGCGCCGGATCCACGTACATCCGGGACGTGGAGATGCCCTCCTCGAAGAGGGCCTTGCGGTCCTTCTCAAAGGCGCCCTCGCGCTGGTTGCGGTTCTGCACGGCGCGGGCGGACGCCATGCCGAAGCTCTCCTTGTACTGCCGGCCGCCCGCGTCCAACTGCAGGTCTCCCGGGCTTTCGTGAGTGCCGGCAAACCAGGACCCGATCATGACCTGGCTCGCCCCGGCAGCCAGGGCCAGTGCGACGTCGCGCGGGTAGCGGACACCGCCGTCGGCCCACACCCGGCCGCCGGCGTCCCGCGCCGCCGCGGAGCATTCCAGGACGGCGCTGAACTGCGGGCGGCCCACGGCCGTCATCATGCGGGTGGTGCACATGGCGCCCGKACCCACGCCGACCTTGACGATGTCCGCTCCGGCCTCGATGAGCTCCCGGGTGGCCTCGCCGGTGACCACGTTGCMGGCTACCACGGGCACGCCGGGGTTGAGTCCCTTCACGGCGGCCAGGGCGTCGAACATTTTCTGCTGGTGGCCATGMGCGGTATCGAGGACCAGCACGTTGACGCCGGCAGCCAGGAGCTCGGCCGCCCGCCCGGCCACGTCACCGTTAATCCCGACGGCGGCAGCCACCTTGAGTTTGCCGTCATCGTCCAGGGACGGGCGGTAGATGGTGGAGCGAAGGGCGCCCTTGCGGGTGAGCACACCGGCCAGGACACCGTCCTGCTGCACCGGCGCATAGTCCGTCCCGGCGGCGTCCATCGCCTCAAAGGCGCGGCGGAGCGACTGGGCCGCACCGGCAGCATCCGCGGCCGGTCCGCCCGTCAGCGTTCCCGCACCGAGCATCCCGGCATCCAGCACGAGCGGCTGGTGGCGCAGTACGGAGGCCAGCGATGCGAAACGGTCCTGGCCCTCGCAGTCGGCGGCACGGACCACTCCGGTGACGGCGCCCGCCGAGTCCACCACCACCACGGCCCCGTGCGGCCGCTTGCCCATCAAGTGCAGGGCATCGATCACGGTGTCCGTGGGTGCCAGGGTGACGGGGGTCTCGAGGACCGGGTGGCGGCCCTTGATCCAGGCCGCAACGTCCCGGATGACATCGAGCGGGACGTCCTGCGGCAGGACGCCCAGGCCGCCGCGGCGGGCCATCGTCTCGGCCATCCGCTTTCCCGTCACCGCCGTCATATTCGCCGCCACCAGCGGAATCGCCGAGCCGGTCCCGTCGTCGGCCGCGAGATCCACGTCCAGGCGCGAGGTGACATCGGAACGGGACGGGACGAGGAAGAGGTCGGAGTAGGTCAGATCGGTGATGGGCTCATTCAGGAAACGCACGGCTGCTCCTTAGCTGGCACCTTCGGCACCAAACGGTTCTCCCTCGATTCTAKGGCGATTTCCRGTGCGGCAGCCGCCGCATCCTCGCCGGTTCCGCACGACATCTTCACGCCAATTMAGTGGCCGCCGGGGCAGATCATGATTTGAGTCACGCTTATTGGCGGTTTAGCAAGAATCGTCACTAGACTGGCATGGGTCTGGGTTCACTGGACGCAGAGACTGGCTCGATCGTTGTGCCGAAGCACCGTGGAAGCCAGAGGGAATCAAACTCATGGAAGAGGCGTATTTCAAGTGCCAGAGCAGCCTAGCCACCGTCTACCAGAGGAATTTGGCGGAAACGAGTGGCTCGTTGACGAACTGTACGAGCGTTACCAGCAGGACAAGAACACGGTCGACGCCAAGTGGTGGCCCCTGTTCGAATCCTTTGCAGCTAGTGACGCCTCTTCCGCCAACGGAACGTCCGGCACAGCAGTCGCTGTGCATCCTGCCACCCGTGAACTTCCCGTTGTAGCGCCTGCTGCCGCAGCGCCGGCAGCAGCTGCGCCCGCCGCACCTGCGCCCGCCACGCCCGCAGCCCCCGCTCCGGCCCCCGCAGCCAAGAAAGCCCCGGCCACCGTCGCCCGGGACGGCTCCAAGACCTCCGACGCCGGCCCCGGCACCGCACCGATCCCGGCACAGCTGCCCAAGAACGTCAAAGCCCCGACGGCGCCGGAAGAGGACGTCGTCTCCGTCCTGCGCGGCCCGGCCAAGGCCA
Organism: Arthrobacter sp. 10T413_2; assembly: GCF_056394205.1. NCBI lineage: Bacteria > Bacillati > Actinomycetota > Actinomycetes > Micrococcales > Micrococcaceae > Arthrobacter > Arthrobacter sp. 10T413_2. The sequence continues at coordinate 11,435 of NZ_JBFTHK010000123.1, forward strand.
TCGCGTCGAACATGGTCACCAGCTTGGAAGTGCCGACCGCCACGAGCGTCCGCGCCATCCCGGCCAAGCTGCTGATCGACAACCGCGTCGTCATCAACTCCAACCTGGCCCGCGCCCGCGGCGGCAAGGTCTCCTTCACGCACCTGATCGGCTACGCCGTCATCCGCGCCCTGTCCCAGTTCCCCTCGATGAACGTCTACTACGACGAGATCGACGGCAAGCCGGTGGCTGTCCAGCCGGCGCACGTGAACTTCGGCATCGCGATCGACATGCCCAAGCCTGACGGCACCCGCCTGCTCATGGTGCCGAACATCAAGAAGGCGGAGACCCTCAACTTCTCCGAGTTCTGGCACACCTACGAGGACCTGATCAAGCGCGCCCGCAACGGCAAGCTGACCGCGGACGACCACTCCGGCACCACCGTGTCCCTGACCAACCCCGGCGGCATCGGCACCGTGCACTCGGTGCCCCGCCTGTCCAAGGGCCAGGCCGCCATCATCGGCGTCGGCGCACTGGACTACCCGGCCGAGTTCMAGGGCGCCAGCGAGAAGATCATCGCGCAGAACGCCATCAGCAAGGTCCTCACCCTGACCTCCACGTATGACCACCGCGTCATCCAGGGTGCCGGCAGCGGCGAGTTCCTCAAGCTTGTGCACCAGCTCCTGCTGGGTGCTCAGAACTTCTACGACGAAATCTTCGAGTCCCTGCGCATCCCGTACGAGCCCGTGCGCTGGAGCCCGGACCTCCAGGTGGACCCTGCCGACGAGATCAACAAGGTCGCCCGGATCCAGCAGCTGATCCACGCCTACCGCGTGCGCGGCCACCTCATGGCGGACACCGATCCGCTGGAGTACGTCCAGCGCAAGCACCCGGRCCTCGATGTCCTGACCTACGGCCTGACCCTGTGGGACCTGGACCGCGAATGGCCCACCGGCGGCTTCGGCGGCAAGCCGATGCTGAAGTTCCGCGACATCCTCGGCGTCCTCCGCGACGCCTACTGCCGCACCGCCGGCATCGAGTACATGCACATCCAGGACCCGGCCGAGCGCAAATGGTTCCAGGACCAGATCKAGCACCCGTACTCAAAGCCGAGCCGCGACGAGCAGCTGCGCATCGTCTCCAAGCTCAACGCTGCCGAGGCCTTTGAGACGTTCMTGCAGACGAAGTTCGTCGGCCAGAAGCGCTTCTCGCTGGAAGGCGGCGAGTCCCTGATTCCGCTGCTTGACGCCATCATCTCCGAC